>NZ_JAHWCO010000628.1:0-1004 GCF_020054415.1 Candidatus Symbiopectobacterium sp.
CCTTTTGAGACGGGATGGGGAAGTTTTTAGGCGTTCCGTCTTCGTTTCGTTGCTCTTTTGATGGGTTAAGAATTTGATTACCAATCAGCAGACGTTGTGCAACCTGCTGGCCTGTAACGGTTACGTCATCGGCAAAGTAATCGCTTTCCACTGTAAGCGGGGTATCAGTAACAGCAAGGCTGCCAGCATAAGCTGTTACCGGACTATCAGGGGCGATTTGCTGCATGATTGACTGATAATCGGTATCGCTATTAACGGCGTTCCTCAGGCGGGATAACAACGACGCCTGGCCTTCAGCTGATTGCTTCTTCAACTCCCCTGACAGATAAGACGCCTCCTGCGGAAGAAGTAATCGGCGTGGAACATTAACGCCTGTATTGTTCCGCACAGCATCAATGGTCGCAGACCGATCGGTAATGGTCGCGCCAACCCGTTGAGTAATATCAGCGCCCTCCATAGCACTCATCGCTGCGGCGGTTGCCGGATTTAGGGCAGTCATATCAAGGGGCGTAATAGCATCCCCCGTGCGGTTTTGGTTGAACAGCAATGGGGTTTCCATTAACTGCTTATTGGTCTTCTGTACGGCCGTCGTTAACCGTTGAGCCAGTCGCCACTGTCGCATATCGCCACCGTTAGCATTCAGATTAGCGTACAGATTATTGACGTAGTTCTGCGATTCAACTGGCCCAGAAGATATTACTTTGCGTATCGTTTCTTGATCAGATAGTAAATCTTTTACTTCTGCCTCTACGCTTGTCCCTTTAGTGGCAGAAATTAAGTTTTCCTGCTGATCTGCTGTGGTGGGTAAATCAGAATATACCTGCTGAGCAAAAGAATTATACGTTCTGGCCGCCAACGCCTCGCGCTTTGCCTCTGCTGCTGCTGCCTTTGCCTCTAACCGCGACTGATAGCCCATAGCCTGATTCAGCAACGCATTGCGCTTGTCTGGATCAAGCTTATCAATATAAAAACCCTTTTCAGAGGTAAGCTGATTGGTTAAGTCA
>NZ_JAHWCO010000097.1:0-1004 GCF_020054415.1 Candidatus Symbiopectobacterium sp.
CCTTTTGAGACGGGATGGGGAAGTTTTTAGGCGTTCCGTCTTCGTTTCGTTGCTCTTTTGATGGGTTAAGAATTTGATTACCAATCAGCAGACGTTGTGCAACCTGCTGGCCTGTAACGGTTACGTCATCGGCAAAGTAATAGCTTTCCACTGTAAGCGGGGTATCAGTAACAGCAAGGCTGCCAGCATAAGCTGTTACCGGACTATCAGGGGCGATTTGCTGCATGATTGACTGATAATCGGTATCGCTATTAACGGCGCTCCTCAGGCGGGATAACAACGACGCCTGGCCTTCAACTGATTGCTTCTTCAACTCCCCTGACAGGTAAGATGCCTCCTGCGGAAGAAGCAGTCGGCGTGGAACGGCTACACCCGTATTGTTCCGCACAGCATCAATGGTCGCAGACCGATAACTAATGGAAGCGCCAAACTGCTGAGTAATATCAGCGCCCTCCATAGCACTCATCGCTGCGGCGGTTGCCGGATTTAGTGCAGTCATATCAAGAGGCGTGATCGCATCGCAGGTGCGGTTTTGGTTGAACAGCAATGGGGTTTCCATTAACTGCTTATTGTTGGCTTGCACTGCTCTATCCAACATTTCAAGCCTGCGATAGTCAGCAATCGTGCCGCCTTTTTTATTCAGTTCGGCGGATAGCTGGCTAACATAGTTAGTCGATTCCAATGGGCCTTTGCTGATCACCTCCTGAATTTGTGGGCCAAGACTTAATAATTCCCTGGCCTCTCCCTCCGCACTGGTGCCTATCGTTGCGGTCATGACTTTATCTTGCAAGTCAGCACTGACTATCTTTCCCGCGTAGATCAATGGGGCAACTGAATTTACTGCGCGTAACGCTAATGCTTCCCGCTTTGCCTCTGCTGCTGCTGCCTTTGCCTCTAACCGCGACTGATAGCCCATAGCCTGATTCAGCAACGCATTGCGCTTGTCTGGATCAAGCTTATCAATATAAAAACCCTTTTCAGAGGTAAGCTGATTGGTTAAGTCA
>NZ_JAHWCO010000166.1:0-11216 GCF_020054415.1 Candidatus Symbiopectobacterium sp.
CGCTGCTTTAGGGCCTTGTTATAAGAGGGCCAGTTGGTGATTTTAAAATTTTGTTTTGCCATGGAGACCTGATTTTGAAACAACTGTGGTGATCTGCTCCGATGATTACCCAAAAGTTCTATTTATTCAACAAAGCCCTTTGGGCTTGAACCAGGACGGCAGGTCGAAGCCAATGCGACCACGGATAAACGCGATATGTTCCGCCTGTTCAGGCCACCACACCTCGGATGTAGCGGATTTTATGAGGAACACGTAGCGCCCGCCCAGCTCACGCATCGCAATAACGTGCTCGATGATGTGACGCATGCCGGTGATGTATTGGCTTTCGTGCTGTTTGGCGCGGGAATACGGCGGATTGCCAAACGCTGCACCGTTCAGTTCAGACAGACGTGCGGACCAGTTCTGTGCCAGCGCGTTATCTTCGGCGGTGTAGTAGGCTTCACACTTCGAGTTTTCTCCGTCGCTGAACAGGTACAGCACCAGCGGGCCAAACATGGCATTGATACCCCAGAACAGTGGATCTGGAGTGCGCCACTGATCGCCAACATCCTTAAGTTCATGGGCTGCTTCCGCCTTGTAGGCATTCAGCGCCTGAACGTACCCGGTTTGGGAAAAGTCAGTCATTGAGTACACCTCCCGCCGCTGTCATCAAGCGGATGCCGCTGTATTGGCTTCTCGGTCCGTTTGCGCTGATCTGGCATTTCTTACGGCGACGGGAAACTGCTGCACGCGCTCGCATCCCTTCGGTCTGGTCAAGTACCGTCAGCAATACACGGGCTGCTCTGCGTCACAGACGTTTGCTTTCAATCTTTTCGGCTAATGCTATGTCGTCGGTTATCATGCGGCTTTCCCTCCCTTCTGGCGCTGGGTTACATCTTTCCAGATGGAATTTCAGCGGCTCATTGCAAACTCTGGTTTCGCTGATTTCAGCCCAGCCTTGCTGGCTTCTGTGCGTACCTGAATTTCAATCTGGCTGGGGTGTTTTGCGGGTAATGCGCTGCCAATGAAACTGCGGTAAGCGGCATCTCGTTCGGATACATCAACCGAAACCTCTGGCAGATCTCCCGGCCTAACCCATTTCCCATCGATGCAGGCAGGACGGCCGCCGGCATCCCACTTGCGGGCTTTGTCGTAATACTCGGGGAAGTTTTCTGGGCCAAAAATCGTTTTGGGACGCAGGTAATCGCACATCCTAGGATCGTTAAGCCATTTCGCTGTTAGGTAATCCACCACCAGAATCAAGTCCTCAGCGACGTAATCAGGTTCAGCAAGTCGCCCACGGATGTACCCCATCGTGGTTTTGCCATCCCGATAGCCGGAGTTAGTTACCTGATTGAAGTAATCAAGAACTCGTTGTGCAGGGTCGTCAGGCGGTCCAGCCTGACAAGAGGTTTTTTTAATCTCTGCGTAATCTCCTGTGTAATTTCCTGTAAGAAAGTTTGCGGGATCACCCCATACTTGTTTGCGGCATCACCACAATCTAGTTTGCGGGATTGCACCGATCTAGAGCACGACGGCATTGATACTAATATGTAGTGCCCGCGCAGTGTCACGAATACCCGCATTATTCATTGCCAAGTCAATAAGTTGGTCTGTCATTCCCGGTTGGCAGGAACGATAGGCATAGTCGAGCTGGAAGGTGCGTTTGCACGACTGACAACGGCAACGCTGATGGCCACTTTTGCCATAACCGTGTTTTTTTCACAGGGGATGTCTGTTCACAAAACGGGCATCTTACATAAACTTTAGCCACAGTATTCCACATCCAAAACCGGATATGGTACACTGCAATTGACATGTTGGATACACGACCGACCCGACGCCGGGACTGAACCGACCTTCCACGAACAGCGCTCTCTTTCAGAAAGGCTTTACCGTGATCAGGGGATCGACACGCAAAAACTGTTGGGTCATCGACAGATAAGTACAACGATGATAGAGGCAAAGACTGGGTGATCATCGGCACAAAAACAGCCTAAATTTTGTACAGTTTTGGGGAAAGAACTTTTCGGCAAAAACGAAAGGGCCAACACTGGCCCGTATTGTTAATCCACACTTAACAGTGAATTACATGTTATCGATGATGTCCTGAGAAAACTCGCTACATTTCCGAAGCTTAGCGCCATCAAGTTGACGTTCGAAATCGTAGGTCACGGTCTTGTTCTTGATCGCCCCTTCCATTCCCTTAACAATCAGGTCAGCGGCTTCGAACCAGTGCATGTGGCGCAGCATCATTTCCGCGGAAAGAATCACTGAACCGGGATTCACTTTATCCTGACCGGCATATTTTGGCGCTGTGCCGTGCGTCGCTTCGAAAAGCGCGCATTCATCACCAATGTTGGCACCGGGCGCTATACCGATACCGCCGACCTGAGCAGCAAGCGCATCGGAAATGTAGTCACCGTTCAGGTTCATACAAGCGATAACGCCGTACTCCGCTGGACGCAGCAGAATCTGTTGCAGGAACGCATCGGCAATCACATCTTTGATGATAATGTCTTTTCCGCTGTTCGGGTTCTTGATTTTAACCCACGATCCACCGTCGATCAGCTCACCGCCGAATTCGTCGCGTGCCAGTTGGTAGCCCCAGTCCTTAAACGCGCCTTCTGTGAATTTCATGATGTTGCCCTTGTGGACCAACGTCACAGATTCACGATCGTTGACGATGGCGTACTCAATAGCGGCACGCACCAGACGCTTTGTACCCTCTTCAGAGCATGGCTTGATACCAATACCGCACTGTTGCGGGAAGCGGATCTTGCTCACACCCATCTCGTCACGCAGGAATTTGATTACCTTGTCTGCTTCAGCGGTACCGGCTTTCCACTCTATACCCGCATAAATGTCTTCGGAGTTTTCACGGAAGATCACCATGTCAGTCAGCTCAGGCTGTTTAACCGGGCTTGGTGTACCTTCATAATAACGAACCGGGCGCAGGCAGATGTAGAGATCCAGTTGTTGACGCAAAGCAACGTTCAGAGAACGGATACCGCCGCCGACAGGCGTAGTCAATGGGCCTTTGATAGCGACACGGTAATCACGAATCAAATCCAGCGTCTCTTCCGGCAACCAGACGTCGCTGCCATACACTTGGGTGGATTTTTCACCGGTGTAGATTTCCATCCATGAGATAGCGCGTTTGCCGTCATAAGCTTTTTTCACTGCGGCATTAACAACATTGATCATCGCAGGAGTCACATCCACGCCGATACCGTCGCCTTCGATAAAGGGGATGATCGGATTATTAGGAACGTTCAGCTTACCTTGGGCATCAACAGTGATTTTTTGTCCGTCTGTTGGTACAACTACTTTGCTTTCCATTAACCTCTCCTTCGAGCGCAATTTTGTTAATGATTTGTAAGATGCGCGTCAATACTACTTGAATATTTTGCCCGCGCCAATCGCAAACCATTTCGAGTATAATGCCTTTGTAACTCTCGGCCATAAAGATGATAGATGATGAATAAATTTTCGGTTAAAAATCACAACGTTAATCGATTCAGCTCGCAAACTTCGCGTAAACGCGCGGTTTCCACTGCGCCCCGCATCGTTCTGTTCAACAAACCTTTTGACGTGCTTCCGCAGTTTACCGATGAAGCAGGCCGCACCACCCTGAAAGACTATATCCCTTTTCCAGATATTTATGCCGCAGGGCGGTTGGATCGTGATAGCGAGGGTCTAATGATTCTCACTAATGACGGAAAACTGCAAGCCCGACTCACTCAACCGGGAAAAAAAATCGCGAAAATCTATTATGTTCAGGCAGAAGGCACCCCGACAGAGGCAGATTTGCAGCAATTTCGTAGTGGTTTACAGTTGAAAGATGGCAAGACATTGCCTGCAGGTGCAGAAATTGTTGCTCCCCCAGAGTGGCTATGGGCACGCGTGCCACCAATTCGCGAAAGAAAAACCGTTTCAGACAGTTGGCTAAAAATCACGCTGTATGAGGGGCGAAACCGTCAGGTTCGTCGCATGACAGCGCACATAGGCTATCCAACCCTACGCTTAATACGCTACGGTATGGCCAATCAGACACTGGATCATTTATCGCCTGGCACCTGGAGAGAGATTCTCGATGTTTAAACCGCATATTACCGTGGCCTGTGTGGTACAGGCTGAAAACCATTTTTTAATCGTTGAAGAAGAGATTCGCGGTAAAGCAACCTGGAACCAGCCCGCAGGGCACCTTGAGGCTAACGAAACATTGATACAGGCTGCTCGACGTGAACTGTGGGAAGAAACCGGCATCAATGCAGCACCGCAGGCTTTTTTACGTCTTCACCAATGGATTGCCCCCGACCAAACCCCGTTTCTGCGTTTTTGCTTCTCCATTGATCTCCCTGCAAGACTTCCAACCACCCCACATGACAGTGATATCAGTTGCTGTCACTGGCTCAGCGCCGAGGAAATTCTGCATTCCACACAGCTGCGATCGCCGCTGGTGGCAGAAAGTATTCGCTGCTATCAGACGACAGAACGCTATCCCCTCAGCTTGCTGGGAGCTTTTGAAATGCCCAATGCGCAGGATTAGCCATGCAGCCCGGGCAAAATCATGATAAAATGTGTCGCTTGTTTTTCATGCTGACGCGTTGAAGTCCTTTGAGCTGCGTGTCAACACTTCAGTTCGTGAGACGCCCATGTCAGATAACAGCCAGAAAAAAATCATTGTCGGGATGTCCGGCGGTGTCGATTCTTCCGTTTCCGCCTACCTGTTACAGCAACAGGGCTATCAGGTTGAAGGCCTGTTCATGAAGAACTGGGAGGAAGACGATGATACGGAGTATTGCTCTGCCGCTACCGATCTGGCCTATGCACAAGCCGTATGCGACAAATTGGGCATTGTGCTGCACACCATCAATTTTGCTGCGGAATATTGGGATAATGTTTTTGAACATTTTCTGGCGGAATACCGAGCAGGCCGCACACCCAACCCTGATATCCTGTGTAACAAAGAGATAAAATTCAAAGCATTTTTGGAGTTTGCCGCTGAAGATCTCGGGGCCGACTATATCGCTACTGGCCACTATGTTCGTCGCCATGACAGCGGCTGTGCCACGCGTTTGTTGCGCGGAAAAGACCGCAACAAAGATCAAAGTTATTTCCTTTACACACTTAGCCACCAGAAAATCTCGCAAAGCCTGTTCCCGGTGGGAGAACTGGAAAAACCTGAGGTGCGTCGTATCGCAGAACGCCTTGGTCTGGCAACCGCGCAAAAGAAAGATTCCACCGGTATCTGTTTTATCGGTGAACGCAAATTCCGAGATTTTCTGGCGCGCTACTTGCCTGCACAGCCGGGACCTATCCTGTCTGTCGATAACGGCAAAACCATGGGGCAGCATCAGGGCTTGATGTACTACACTCTGGGACAGCGCAAAGGACTAGGCATAGGTGGTGTCAAAGAGGGCAGCGAAGATCCCTGGTATGTGGTTGATAAAGACGTCACGAATGATATTCTGTATGTTGCGCAAGGACACAATCATCCACGCCTGATGTCACAGGGACTTATCGCGCAACAACTGCATTGGGTCGATCGCCAACCGCGCCTTGAACCTTTCCGCTGTGTCGTGAAAACGCGATATCGTCAGGAAGATATTCCCTGTACGGTAACCCCGCTGGATAGCGAACGCATCAGCGTTCGTTTTGATGCACCGGTTGCTGCCGTCACACCGGGTCAATCTGCGGTGTTTTATCAGGGAGAGGTTTGTCTTGGCGGTGGCATCATCGAAGAACGAGTACAGGAGTAGCCTGTGGCTAAAAATTATCAGGACATCACGCTGGCTCTGGCGGGCGTTTGCCAATCTTCCCATCAGGTTCAACAGCTGGCGCACCATGGTCACTGCGATAATGACGTACTGCAAACCTCACTCAACAGCCTGTTGGATATGAATCCCTGCTCTACCATGTCAGTATTCGGTGGCGATGAGCGTAACGTAAAGGTCGGATTGGAAACCTTGCTGGGAATTTTAAATAGCAGCGCCAAGGGCGTAGGCGCAGAATTATCACGCTATGCCTTTAGTTTGATTGCCCTTGAGCGCAAGTTAAGCGGTAATAGCGCAGCGCTCGACGAATTGGGTAACCGTATTAGCCAACTATCACGCCAACTCGAGCATTTTGAGCTGATGTCAGATACGATTATCAGTGCTCTGGCTGGCATTGATGTCGATGTCATCAGCGCACTGGGCCCATGAATTCAGGTAACCGGTTCCCCGGAAGTGCTCAAAAATGCACAAGTGCAGGCCAAAGTGCGCGCCACGCTGCTGGCGGGTATCCGTGCGGCTGTGCTGTGGCAACAGGTCGGCGGTGGACGTTTACAGCTGATGTTTTCTCGTGCTCGTTTGGTAAAAGAAGCCAAACAGATACTGGCCCGTTGCTAATCCATGGGCGGCCGCTTGCGACATAAATAAACGGCGCTGAGGCCCCCCATGTATCATCACAACGCCTAAACGTTGCTGATGCTATCGTTTTTTTATTTATGTGTTGTTAAACCTATACTTTGATAAATACACCCTAGGAGTTGCTTGCGATGGAATTATCCTCACTGACCGCCGTGTCCCCGATTGATGGTCGCTACGGTGATAAAGTCAGCACGTTACGCGCTATTTTCAGTGAATTTGGTTTACTGAAATTTCGTGTGCAGGTTGAAGTCCGCTGGCTGCAAAAATTGGCAGTCTGTGCAGAAATCAAGGAAGTTCCTGCATTTGACGCCGACGCAAACGCTTTCCTTGATAATATTGTCGCAGAATTCAATGAAACTGACGCCGCGCGTATCAAAACTATCGAACGCACGACCAATCATGATGTTAAAGCAGTCGAGTATTTTCTGAAGGAAAAAGTCGCTGCGGTCCCTAGCCTACATGCGGTCAATGAATTTATCCATTTCGCCTGCACGTCAGAAGATATTAACAACCTATCTCACGCCTTGATGCTGGATTGCGCACGCCGTGATGTCATTCTGCCGTTCTGGCGTCAACTTATTGATGCCCTTAAAACGTTGGCACAGCAGTATCGCGACATTCCCCTGCTCTGCCGCACTCACGGCCAGTACGCAACGCCATCGACCATCGGCAAAGAGTTTGCTAACGTGGTTTACCGCATGGAACGACAATATCGCCAACTGCAACAGGTCGAAATTCTTGGCAAAATCAATGGCGCAGTGGGTAACTACAACGCCCATTTTGCCGCTTATCCTACGCTGGATTGGCATGCATTCAGCGAAAGCTTCGTCACCTCGCTGGGTATTCAGTGGAATCCCTACACCACACAAATTGAACCGCACGACTACATCGCGGAACTGTTTGACTGCGTAGCCCGCTTCAATACCATTCTAATCGATTTCGATCGGGATATCTGGGGTTATATCGCACTGAATCACTTCAAGCAGAAAACCATCGCGGGTGAAATTGGTTCTTCCACAATGCCGCACAAGGTGAACCCGATCGACTTCGAAAACTCCGAAGGCAATCTGGGACTGGCCAATGCCGTACTGAGCCATTTGGCAACCAAGTTGCCGGTGTCGCGCTGGCAGCGCGATTTGACCGATTCCACCGTACTTCGTAATTTAGGTGTGGGTATCGGTTATGCGTTAATCGCTTATCAAGCGACACTGAAGGGCATCAGCAAACTGGAAGTGAACCGTGACCGTCTGCTGGATGAACTGGACAACAACTGGGAAGTGCTGGCAGAACCTATCCAAACGGTCATGCGCCGTTATGGTATTGAGAAACCTTACGAGAAACTGAAAGAACTGACACGTGGAAAACGCGTTGACGGTGCAGGCATCCAGGCATTTATTGACGGCCTAGAACTCCCTGAAGAAGAAAAAACACGCCTAAAATCTATGACGCCGTCAACCTACATTGGTCACGCGGTGACGCTGGTAGACACGTTAAAATAACGTGTAAGTACGGGGGTAACCGCCCCTCGTACCTACTTCGCGATTGATTATTGATTCGCGTTAGGCTTTTTCTCCATTCTCTCGACGTTTGTTTACATTTAGTTTACTGCGATTGTGGATAATTCACATCGCCACCGCCAATGCTCAATTCTGCTTTTTTTGTTAGAATTAGGAGGCATAGCCCTGATCGTCTAGTTCAATGAAGGATAAAGTCATGCGCGTACTGGTTGTTGAAGATAATGTGTTGCTGCGCCATCACCTCACCGTTCAGATGAAAGAGATGGGCCATCAGGTTGATGCGGCTGCCGATGCTAAAGAAGCAGATTATTTCCTGCATGAACATGCCCCTGATATCGCTATTCTGGACTTGGGATTGCCCGTTGAAGATGGTATGACGCTGATTCGCCGTTGGCGCAATCAGCAAGTGAAGCTGCCCATTCTGGTGCTGACAGCACGAGAAAGTTGGCAGGATAAAGTCGCCGTACTTGAAGCCGGTGCTGATGACTATGTAACGAAACCCTTTCATCTCGAGGAAGTCGTTGCCCGTATGCAGGCGCTGATGCGACGTAACAGCGGCCTGGCTTCCCAGTTAATCAGTTTACCGCCGTTCGAAATTGATCTGTCGCGTCGTGAATTAATGGTGGCGGATACGCCGATTAAGCTCACGGCATTTGAATACACTATTATTGAAACGCTGATTCGTAACAACGGTAAGGTGGTCAGCAAGGAGTCACTCATGCTGCAACTTTACCCTGATGCAGAATTGCGTGAAAGCCACACTATTGATGTGTTGATGGGACGTCTGCGCAAAAAATTGCAACTGGTGTATGATGCCGACGTCATCACTACCGTACGAGGCCAAGGCTATCGTTTTGATTTGGTCGCCTCTTCATAGCTATGCGTGTAAAAAAACAGCCGTTCTCCTTACGTGTCCGTTTTCTGCTTGCTGCTGTCGCTATAGTGCTGGCCCTGTCGCTGTCTTATGGGGCCGTCGCTATTATTGGCTATAGCGTAAGTTTCGATAAAGCATCATTCCGTTTGCTTCGCGGTGAAAGCAACCTGTTTTACCGTCTGGCGCAGTGGAAGGACCATCAGCTTAGCGTCACCATGCCGTCCGACATGGATATAAGCTATCCCACGCTGGTGCTGATTTACGCTCAGGACGGCAAAATTCTCTGGCGCGAACGTGAAGTACCGGAACTTGAAGCGCTGATCAAACCCGAGTGGCTGGCAAAAACTGATTACCACGAACTTGATACCAACACCCAGACCAGCAGCGCGGAACTCAAAGGCGATGCTCAGTTCCTCAGTAAGCTGACCCGCTTTAGCAGCGAGGTTGAAGAAACACCGTTTACCCACTCCATCGCCGTCAATACCTACCCGGCCACAGAAAGTCTGCCTGCGCTGACCATTGTCGTGATTGATAAGATCCCCCAGGAACTGCAACAGGCAGATATGGTCTGGGAGTGGTTTAGCTATGTTTTTATCGCCAATTTACTGCTGGTACTGCCTTTGCTCTGGCTCGCCGCACACTGGAGCTTGCACCCGATCAAGACGCTGGCGGAACAGGTTGCCGATTTGGAAAATGGCACCCGTGAACAGCTTAATGAGAATCCACCACGCGAACTTTATAGCCTGGTACGCAACCTCAATATTCTGCTCAATAACGAACGTAAGCGTTATCAAAAATACCGCACTGCGCTAACTGATCTAACGCATAGCCTAAAAACGCCTCTTGCCGTGCTACAAACCACATTACGTGCGCTGCGCACGGATAAAGAAGTACATATCGAGCAGGTAGAACCGGTGATGCTGGCGCAAATCAGCCGTATCTCACAACAGATAGGCTACTACCTGCATCGCGCGAGTATGCGTTATGAACACAACCTGCTGCTGCGTGAAGTGCACTCCGTTCCTGCATTGCTTGATGGCTTGTGTTCCGCGCTAAACAAAGTGTATCAGCGAAAAGGCGTCGTTATCACATTGGATATTTCCCCTGAATTGACCTTTGTCGGCGAGAAAAACGACTTTATGGAAGTGCTGGGTAACGTGCTCGACAACGCCTGCAAATACAGCCTTGAGTTTGTTGAAGTGAGCGCACAGTATTCGGATCATCGCCTGCATTTACTGATCGACGATGATGGTCCCGGCATACTACGCAGCCAACGTGAAATGATTTTCCAACGTGGTCAACGGGCGGATACGCTTCGCCCCGGTCAGGGTATTGGACTCTCTGTCGCGCTGGATATTATCGAGCAATACGAAGGGGAAATTATCATCACCGACAGTGTCCTTGGTGGTGCCCGCGTTGAAACCATTTTCGGCCGCCAGCATCCACATCCTGATTAACCTCGACCTTGTTGTCATCGCACAACCGCTCAGTGCTGCAACTCCGACGCTGAAATGGTTATACTCTTATAGACCCCCTTTGTTGGAACACATGGTATGGATTATCAACTGAATCTCGATTGGCCATCTTTCATGGCGAATTACTGGCAAAAACGCCCTGTGGTGATCAAACAGGGTTTTACCGATTTCATCGATCCCGTATCGCCCGATGAACTTGCCGGGCTGTCAATGGAAAACGAAGTTGACAGCCGTTTAGTCAGCCACGATGCAGGCAAATGGCAAGTCAGCCACGGTCCTTTCGACAGCTTTGATCATTTAGGTGAACACAACTGGTCCTTTCTGGTACAGGCCGTTGACCATTGGCATGATGCCTCAGCGGCACTGATGCGCCCGTTTCGTCATATTCCCGACTGGCGTACCGATGATTTGATGATCTCATTCTCTGTACCGGGCGGCGGCGTAGGGCCGCATATCGACCAATATGACGTCTTCATCATTCAGGGAACCGGTCAGCGCCGCTGGCGCGTCGGGGAAAAGATCCCCATGAAGGAGCCTGTACACGAGATTGTGTAATTTCCTGATTTTGATATGTTCAATCCAACATCAAAAGCAGGTTACTTTATGGACGAAAAACAGTTACAGGCTCTGGCTAACGAGCTGGCAAAAAATATCAAAACCCCTGACGATCTCAACCAGTTTGATCGCCTTCTGAAAAAGATCAGCGTTGAAGCTGCCCTTAATGCTGAAATGACCCACCACCTCGGGCATGAGAAGCACCAGTCCAAATCTGGAACTAACACGCGCAATGGCTACTCCACAAAGACTGTTAACACCGGCGATGGTCCGCTGGAACTGCGTACACCACGTGATCGTGATGGTTCCTTTGAACCGCAACTGGTGAAGAAGAACCAGACCCGTATCACCGGGATGGATAACCAGATTTTATCGTTGTATGCCAAAGGGATGACCACCC
>NZ_JAHWCO010000056.1:0-10990 GCF_020054415.1 Candidatus Symbiopectobacterium sp.
CGCGCTGCTTGAGGGCCTTGTTATAAGAGGGCCAGTTGGTGATTTTAAAATTTTGTTTTGCCATGGAGACCTGATTTTGAAACAACTGTGGTGATCTGCTCCGATGATTACCCAAAAGTTCTATTTATTCAACAAAGCCAAAAACATCCTTAACGCAAAAACGATGATGGCTGTTGTACTGGGTACTCTGCTGACGGAGGGGAACGCACTGGCAGAAGAGACGCTGGGGTAGAAAGTGCAGCAGGCGGCGACAACGACGGGCGCAAATACTGACAGTTCTCTCCAGAAAGCCTCTGGGTATATGGATGACAGCACTGTCACCGCCAAGGTGAAAAGTGCCCTGATGGATGATAAGGGGATCGAGAGCGGAGATATTTCCGTCTCGACCACCAAAGGCGTGGTTACGCTGACCGGTTTTGTTCCTAGCCAGGCCTTGGCCGCACAGGCTGTCGCGGTGGCGACCAAGACTGAAGGTGTGCAGTCGGTGAGTGATAAACTGCAAATCAGGGATAACGCCACCCAGTCAGTGGGTTCTTATACCGATGATGCGGTCATCACCAGCAGCATCAAGGCCAAACTGTTGGCTGATAAAATTGTGCCGTCGCGCCATGTGAAAGTGGAAACCCAGGAAGGGGTGGTGCAACTGAGCGGTAACGTGAAAAACACTGCTCAGTCAGCGCGTGCAGAGAGTATCGCTAAGGCGGTATCTGGTGTGAAAAGTGTTAAAAATGATCTGACCGTCACCCATTAACGGGCCTGTTGACCTTTAATGCTCACGTATTCGGTGGAGGGTAACCTCCGCCATCCTCAAGCCAATTAGCACTTGGTGTCGTAAGAATCAAACACAGGTGGAAACGCAGCGGTATGCGTAATTAACCTCAGGACGAGTGCCACTCACCCTCATTAAGGTAAGGAGAGCGTATGTTTCGTTGGGGCATTATTTTTCTGGTAATTGCGCTGATTGCAGCGGCGCTGGGATTCGGTGGACTGGCAGGGACCGCAGCGGGTGCGGCCAAAATTGTCTTCATTGTCGGGATCATTCTGTTTCTTGTCAGCCTGTTCGCGGGACGTAAGCGACCCTAGCTATACCCGTCATACTTAAAGTGACTGGTGCGTTGGCTGCGTTTGTTATTCGGCCCATCCTTGTGCCTCACCTCTTACGAGGCCGCAGCCGGCGGCGTTCAAATCCTCTTCCGGCAGATTTGTCACCCGAATCACTTACCTGAGTAAGCTCATCAGGATGAATGAACCTCATCCCTGAGGTTCACCCTACGGGCCAGCGCAGGCGCTGTTCAAATTTGTCCTTCACTTTGCGCTTTCCCGTAACTCGAATTATTTTGGGTGTAGACGCACTCACAAGCGCCATTTATCTGAAATTTTAGTCTGCGCTCGGGGTGTTAACGAAAATCAATCTGAACTATAATGAGATTGTCATCGTCGCCCCGCATACTGTTTGCGATGCTTGCTGAACGTTGGTGTGATTACAATGCGGTTTGTTCGGGAGGTTCGTGATGAATAGCGATATCGTGGTAGGTCGATGGAAGCAGTTGAGAGGGAACTTCTGGGCGCTGTGGGCAGAGTGGTTTGACAGCGGTTTTGCCTGGCTGGAAAGTAACAATGATTATCTTGCAGGCATCTTGCAGGAAGATTACGGCCTGCAAGAGGGCGATGAGCTGTCTGATACTACGGTGCAGGCGGGAAAGGGTTCGGCAACGCTGCACTGATTTAACGCTTACTGATTTTACGCCGCGCTTGTTTAACGTTGCGCGAAGGCCGCGTTATACTAAGGCATGGATCATTTCCTCAGGCCGTTTTCCTTTATAGATACCCATTGTCACTTTGATTTTCCGCCGTTGAGCGAAAATGAAGTGGCAAGTATTGCGCTTGCCGCAGCGGCAGGGGTAACGCATATCTTGGTGCCTGCGGTGGAGTCCCGTTATTTTGCGCGCATCACGGCACTTTCTCGCACTCACTCAGCGATCTTTGCGGCGCTTGGCATGCATCCACTCTATGTTGCTCATCATCAGGACAGCGATCTGGATCTGCTTGAACAGCAGCTACTCCAACGCGATGACAGGCTGATCGCGGTAGGGGAAATCGGGCTGGATTTGTATATGGCAGAGCCTCGTTTCGAACGCCAATGTGAACTTTTGGAAGCGCAACTGGCGCTGGCGAAGCGCTATGACTTGCCGGTGATGCTGCACTCGCGACGCACTCACGATCGTTTGGCGCAGTTATTACGCCGTATCGATGTGCCGCGTAAAGGCGTGGTGCACGGTTTTGCGGGCAGCGAGCAGCAGGCGCTGGCCTTTATCAAATTGGGTTACCGCATTGGCGTCGGTGGCACCATCACTTATCCACGCGCCAATAAAACTCGTCAGGCGATTTCTCGCCTGCCTCTCGATAGCCTGTTGCTGGAAACCGATGCGCCTGATATGCCGCTTAATGGTTTTCAGGGGCAACCCAATCGCCCCGAGCGCGCGAACAATGTGTTTCATACCCTGTGTGAGCTGCGCTCAGAGCCGCCGGAAGTGATCGCAGACGCGTTGTATCGCAACACTTATCGCCTGTTTACCTTGCCCGGCATTGACGCCAACGGTGGGGTGGCAAACGCCGTTTCTCAAAGCGAGAAATAGCAACACCTTATTGCTACTCTCGTTAATAGTGCAAAAAATCGACGCTCTGCACCGTTATCGATCTTCTTCCCTGCACCGCTACATCGCGCGATTGCTCGCAAACACGCTGCGCTCATAGCCAATGGATAGCGATTTATTATTGCTCAATGCGCAACAACGGCAGCAGCGCGGCGGTTTCTCGTTTTGAGAAAGCAACTGTCTTAAATCAGTAACAAGCTGGTAACCCGGTTGGCGTCACTCTTGCAAAAACACCCTGAACCAGGATGAACGATGATCCTTGTATTCCTCCTTTTATTCATGGTGTGGAGAGTAACATGACGCGTTTACTTGCAAGACGGCTACAACAATATGTGTTCACGGCAGTGCTGATGGGAATGGCCGCCCAAAGTTACGCCGGGAAAGCCAATGATACGTTGGTCTATGACTCTGACAGTGAGATAGAAAATGTCAGTCCCTATCACAATACCATGCGAGAAGGGGTGATTTTAGCCCATCTGGTGTGGAGAAACCTGGTTTACCGCGATCCGAAAACCGGTGAATACAAACCGGAACTGGCTACCGATTGGCAGTGGGAATCTCCGACTGCGTTACTGATGCATTTACGCCAAGGGGTCAAATTTCATAATGGCGATTATTTCACGGCGGATGACGTCGTCTATACCTTCGAACATATTGCTGGACCAAATACCGACTCGGTGGTGCCGCAAGACGTCAACTGGATTGCGCGCACCGAAAAGGTGGATGACTACACGGTCCGCCTGCATTTAGCCAAGCCTTTCCCGGCGGCGTTGGAGTATCTGTCCGGCCAGACACCTATCTTTCCGGCGAAGTATTTCCAGAGCGTGAAGCTGGCGGGCTTTAGCCGTGCGCCGATCGGCACCGGTCCGTATAAGGTGGTGCAGGTGATCCCCGGCCAGGGGGTCACCATGGAGAAAAGCACCGATTACTTCAAAGAGAGCACCCTTGGTCAGCCCAAGATCGGCAAGCTGAATTTCGTGGTGATCCGTGATCCGGAAACCCGTCTGGCACAGTTGATGACCGGGCAGGTGGATTGGATTTGGCGCGTGCCTTCCGATCAGACCGAGGCGTTGTCTTCCATGCCAAATCTCGTGGTGAAAAGCGGTGAAACCATGCGCGTCGGCTTTGTGGCGATGAGCATTCACAGCGATTCGCCGGAAGGGAAGCACTTTCAGGATGTGCGCGTGCGCTAGGCGGTGAATTACGCCATCGATCGCCAAAGCATGGTGACCAATCTGGTGAAAGGCGGCAGTAAACCGGTTTACACCGCCTGCTTCCGTGAGCAAGTGGCCTGCGGTGCCAGCAAGGTGATCAATTACCCGTTTGATCCGCAAAAAGCCAAACAGCTGTTGGCGGAAGCGGGTTATCACAATGGGTTTGATACGGATATCTGGGCCTACCGTGAGCGCGATTACGCAGAAGCGATTATCGGCTATCTGCGTCAGGTTGGCATTCGTGCTCGACTGCATTACGTGCAGTTTCCGGTGATGGCGGATGCGTTGATTTCCGGCAAAGCGCAAATGGCGTTCAATACCTGGGGCTCGTTCTCGATTAACGACGCTACCGCACTCACCACGCCGTACTTTGGCGGCAAGGGTAATGACATCTGGAAGGATCCCGAGGTGAACAATACCCTGCTGAAGGCCGATGAAACCATCAATACCTAGGATCGTGCTGCGCTGTATGCCACCGCGTTGGGGCGTATCTCGTCTCAGGCCTATATTGCGCCGTTGTTCTCCTACTCAACCCACTATGCCTTTACCTCCGATCTGAATTTTCAGGATTGGCCGGATGAACTGCCGCGCTTTGCCCTGTCCAGTTGGAAGTAATGCCTGCTACGGGAGAAGCGCTGCTTCTCCCGCGTTGTGACCAAGAAGGAGCTGCATTATTGCGAAGTACGTTTTTCATCAGCTGCTGGTGGCGCTCGCGGTGTTGTTTACCGTGGCGCTGGTGAGTTTCTCTCTGTTGCACCTTTGCGGCGATCTGGCAGCAGCGATTGCCGGGCCTGAAGCCACGGCAGAGATGATTGCGCAGATCCGTGTCCGATACGGGTTGGATCAGCCGCTTGCCACGCAGTTTGGCCATTGGCTCTGGGCTGCGCTGCATCTCGATTTCGGACGTTCTTTCTATTTTGAACACACCGTGATGGAGCTGGTCGGACAGCGTATGCCGGTCACCTTGAAATTGGGGGCGGTTTCTTTGCTGCTGGCGTTGTTGGTGGCGATCCCGCTTGGCGTATTGGCGGCGGTGTTCCGGGATTCCTAGGTCGATCGGAGTGCAGTGATGACGGCGGTGCTCTGGCGGGCAATGCCCAATTTTTGGTTTGCACTGCTGCCGATCCTGATTTTTGCCGTGGGGCTAAAGTGGCTACCGGTCGCTGGCAACGCCACCTGGCAAAACTTTGTCCTGCCTGCCATTGCACTGGGCTACTACGCCATGCCCTCCCTGATGCGGCTTACCAATTCCGGCATGCTGGACGTGCTGAACGCTGACTATATCCGCACCGCACGAGCCAAGGGACTGAGTGGTTTTCACGTCATCGTCAAACACGGTTTGCGCAATGCCATTATTCCCGTAGTCGCGCTGGCGATGGTGGAACTGGGCTTTATGTTGGGCGGCTCGGTGGTGATTGAATCGGTGTTTGCATTGCAAGGCTTAGGACAATTGGCGTGGGATTCCATCTCCCGCAATGACTTCCCGGTGGTGCAGGCCATCGTACTGATTATCGAGGTGTTCTATATCGTTCTCACTTTTCTGGCGGATGTGCTCAATGCGGCGCTCGATCCGCGCTTACGGGCGCGCTAGGAGTGAGCAACATGAAAGCATCTGAAAAGACATCCGCATTGTGGCTAGGATTTTTTTCGCGAGGCGGCGCTGTGACAGTAACGCAAACTGAGGCCGGACAAACGGGATTATTACCGCAACCGGGCCCATGGCAACGCGCTATGCGGCGCATCCTAGACCATCACAGCATGACGCTGGGCGTGGTGATTCTGGGCATTGTGGTGGTGCTGGCGCTGTTGGCACCGTGGATAAGTCCTCACGACCCTTATGCGCAGGATGTCAGCCGACGCCTGATCCCACCGGTCTGGTATTAGAAGGGAAGTTGGGAGCACATCCTGGGCACCGATAAGCTGGGGCGCGACTACTTAAGTCGCCTGCTGTTTGGTGCGCGGGTCTCATTACTGATTGGGCTGGCCGCCGCCGCACTGGCAGGCGTTATTGGCATCACGCTGGGTGTGGTCGCAGGCTACTTCGGCGGGCGTGTGGACGCGGTGGTGAGTCATCTGCTGACGGTACGCCTTTCAATGCCGGTGATTCTGGTAGCGCTGGCGATGGCATCGCTGGTGGGGGGCTCGGTAAAAGTGGTGATTCTGTTGCTCGGGTTACTACTGTGGGATCGCTTTCTGATCGTCTCGCGCTCCGTAACCCGCCAACTGCGAGAAGAGGAGTTTGTCGCTGCGGCAAAAACGCTAGGGGCATCGTCAGCTTTCATCATGGTGCGGGAAATTCTGCACAATTTTCTGGGGCCGCTGACGGTGGTGGCAACGCTTGATATTGCCCACGCCATTTTGTTGGAAGCCACGCTCTCCTTTTTGGGGCTCGGGGTACAACCGCCGATACCCTCCTGGGGATTGATGGTGGCAGAAGGTAAAGCCTATATATTCTTTCAGCCCTGGGTGATTTTGATCCCCGGCATTGTGCTGGCGGTGGTGGTGCTCGGCATCAACCTAGTGGGTGATGGCTTGCGCGATATCACCACTGTAGACGGTCGTAACTGAGGAGGTTGCCATGAGTCAGGATAGCTTGTTGGATGTCAAAGACCTGCGCGTTGATCTTCCCACGGTGCGCGGTATTGATTTCTCAGTGCGTAAAGGCGAGATGCTGTGTCTGGTGGGCGAGTCTGGGTGCGGTAAATCCATGACGTCGCTGGCGCTGATGGGGCTGCTGCCGCGTAAAGCGGTGCGTAGTGCGTCGCACCTGCGCTTTAAAAGGCAAGATCTGCGAACGCTGAACAATAAACAAATGGCAGCGATCCGTGGCGATCAGATCGCCATGATCTTTCAAGAACCGATGACATCGCTGAATCCCTCCTACAGGTTGGGCTAACAGCTATGCGAGACGTTGCACGCGCACCGTAAGGTGACGCCAACCCAGGCAAGAGAGCGCGCGCTCTATTTAATGAAAAGGGTCGGTATCCCGCAGGCAGGGGATCGTCTGCGGCAGTATCCGCATCAGCTGTCGGGAGGGTTACGTCAACGTATCATGATTGCCATGGCGCTGATGTGTGAGCAGGAGCTGATCATCGCGCATGAGCCGAACACGGCGCTGGATGTGACCATTCAGGCGCAGATCCTGCGCATGTTGCGCGAATTGCAGCAGGAACTGGGTACTGCGGTGATTCTCATCACCCACGATCTTGGCGTAGTCGCGTACATCGCCGATCGTGTGGTGGTGATGTATGCCGGCCAGATTGTTGAGACCGCGCCGGTGAAAGAACTGTTTGGACATCCGCAACATCCCTACACCAAAGGGTTGATGTCATGCATCCCGGTGCGGGGAAAAACCGTTCCTGGCCAGTTGCTACAGGCGATCCCCGGCGTCGTGCCGAGTCTTATCGGTGCGCAGCAGGGGTGTGCGTTCCGCAATCGTTGCCCCAGCGCCCAGGCCTGTTGCAGTGAAAATCCGCCTTATGTTGCGGTGACGCCGCAGCAGCGCGTGCGCTGCGTGCAGGCACAAGCCTGGGAGGATGTTGCATGAGCAAAACGGTAACGGCATTTGGCGCGGTACAACCTGCCCCCTACATTCCCTGCAATGACGATCTGGCGCTTGAGCTTTGCGCGTTGAGCCGCGAATTTCGCCTTAATCGCGGCATGTTTACGCGGCCCGGTATCTTTACCGCCGTCAATAACGTCTCTTTACGCGTGCGGCGCGGTGAAACCCTTGGGCTGGTGGGCGAATCTGGCTGCGGTAAAAGTACGCTGGCAAAGATGCTGCTGGGGCTGTTGCCACCGACCTCGGGCAACGTCCTGATTGAAGGACGTGAAATCGATGCGGGCGATCACAAAGCGCTGGCGACCCGCATTCAACCGATTTTTCAGGACCCGTACTCCTCGCTGAACCCACGCCGCACGGTGGCCGATATCGTTGAAGTTGCGCTACGTCTGCATAACATCGGCACCCCGGAAACCCGCAAACAGCGGGTGCAGGAGATGTTGGACCGGGTCGGGATGCCAACCCGAACCCACGGGCAGTATCCCGGCCAGCTTTCCGGCGGTCAGCGCCAACGCGTTGCTATCGCTCGTGCGCTGATCATGCGCCCGGAAATTCTTATCTGCTATGAGCCAACCTCGGCGCTGGATGTGTCGGTTCAGGCGCAAATTCTCAATCTGTTGATGACGCTCAAGCAGGAGCTCGGTCTGACTTATCTGTTTATCAGCCATAACCTGGCGGTGGTGGAGCACCTAGTGGATCACGTCGCCGTGAGCGCAAAGGGGCAATCGTCGAGCAGGGGACGCGCGAGCAGATTTTCTAAACGCCGAGACACCCCTATACCCAGGCACTGCTCGCGTCGTTGTTGACGCCGGAGCAGGGGCTCGGTATTCCCTAGATTTCCTCCCATTACAGTGGATTATGACCCGAAAACAGCAAAAATGAAGAAGGATGCAGGCAGATGAAGCGTGAAGAATTGATGCAAGCGGCGAGCGACTATATGGCGTCTGGTGCGTTTTTGGAAACGCTGGCGCGGCGGGTAAGCTACCCAACGGAAAGCCTTGTCGCAGAGCGAGCGCCCCAGATAATGGCCTACCTGACGGAAGAGATGGTTTCTTCGCTTCAGACATTAGGCTTTGAGTGCCGCATTGTGGATAACCCGGTCGCGGGAAAATGGCCTTTTCTGCTGGCGTGCCGTATTGAACCCGAAGCGCCGTTTACGTTATTGACCTATGGCCATGGCGATGTGGTGCTGGGCGATGAAGATAACTGGCTGGAAGGGGTCGATCCCTGGAAAGTCACTCCGGATGGCGATCACTGGTATGGACGCGGTACGGCGGATAACAAGGGCCAGCACACCATAAATCTGGCTGCCTTGATGCTGGTGCTGAAAGCGAAGCAAGGCAGACTCGGCTATAACCTGAAGCTGATTCTGGAAATGGGGGAGGAAACTGGTTCCCCCGGGCTGGAAGCACTGTGCGCACGCTATAGCGACTGGTTGGCGGCGGATTTGTTTATCGCTTCTGACGGCCAGCGCGTGGTGGCCTAGCGTCCGACTCTGTTTCTGGGTTCGCGCGGGGTGTTTAACGTTGAGCTTCAGGTCAAGCTGCGCGAAAGCGCGCACCACTCAGGTAACTGGGGCGGGCTGTTGGCAAACCCCGGCATTCGTCTGGCCCATGCGTTAAGCAGCATTGTGGATGAGCGTGGACGCATTCTGGTGCCGGGATTACGCCCGGCAGTATTGCCTGAGCAGGTGCGTTATCTGCTAAGCGATATCGCTTTGGGCTCGGTGCCCAACGATCCGGCCATCGATCCTGACTGGAACGAGCCGGGCCTGACGGCGGCAGAGAAGCTCTACAGTTGGAATACCTTTGACGTGCTGGCCTTTACCATAGGCAATCCCGATAAACCGGCCCATGCCATCCCGCCAGTGGCGCGGGCGCACTGCCATATGCGCTACGTGCCCGGCAGCGATGTGGATAATTTTCCGCGTTATTTGCGTGAACATCTGGATGCGTACGGGTTTGAAGATGTCACGATGGTCACCCCCGATCACTGCTTTACCGCAACACTGCTCGATTCCAGCGATCCCTGGGTGACCTGGGGCGAAGCCTCAATTGCCCGGACGACGGGGAAAAAAGCCGCCATCCTGCCCAACTTTGGTGGTGGCCTGCCAACTGCCTGTTTTTCCTAAACCTTAGTGCTGCCGACGTTGTGGGTGCCGCACTCTTACCCGGCTTGTAGCCAGCACGCCCCTAATGAGCATTTGTTGCAATCGGTCGTATAGGAGGCGCTGCAACTGATGGCCGGTATGCTGTGGGATCTGGCAGAGCAGGGGGCGGAGGTGTGTTGCCAGCGAGAGCAGCACGCGGCTACTGCTATCGTTGCTTGATCCTGTCGCCAACAGGATCTTTCGCCTCAACATTCGCGCGTACCGATTTTCCGGTGCGCGCGTTGTCGTTTTTCAGCGCAAGGGGGAGCCATGCACAATACCGAAATCCGTTACTTTATGGCCGTGGTGAGTACCGGTTCGCTGAGTGCCGCCAGCCAGCAACTTTTCGTCGCAGTTTCCGCGATTAGCCGCCATATCCAACGGTTGGAAAAACGTCTGGGCATGCCGCTGTTTGAGCGCAGTACGCGCGGGATGGTGCTCAATGATGCCGGGCAAATTCTAGCAAACCATGTCAGACGCAGCATGGCGGATATGAAGCTGGCGATCGCTGAACTGGAAGGCCTCAAATCTCGGCAGCAAACCCCGATTCGCGTGGTGTGCACCGATGGCCTAGCGTTGAATCTGGTACCGCTGCTGCTGGCGCGTTTTCGCCAGTTGCACCCTGAAGTCAATTTTCACCTGATTGTCGGCAGCGCCCAGCAGGTGCCGGAGTGGGTGCGGCACGGTGAAGGGGATGTGGCGATTAAGTTTAGCCTGGCAGCGGAGCCGGGGGTTTATGTCATCGCCTCGTTTCCCGCACCGGTTAGCGCATTTATGCATCGAGAGCACCCGCTGGCGAGGTGAGATTTCGCATTGTCCGATCTGAATGCCTATCCGTTGGTGTTGCCGGATCAAACTGCCACCATCCGGCAACTGTTCGATCTGTGCCGCCGAATGAACAGCGTGTTTATCGAACCGGTGTTTACCAGCAACCAATTTTCTGCGGTATTTGGCTATGTGCGCAACGATCGTGACGCGATCGGTATCTGTAGCCATTTTTCGGTGATGGGGCACATGCTCAACGACGAGCTTCAGATCCGTTGCGTTAACGTCTAACCCTTAGGGCAACGCATGCTGCAAATTCAGACCGAGATCGGGCGCCCTCGCACCGTGCTGCTGGCGAGCTTTTGTCAGTTTCTCAAGCAAACGCTGACGGAAATGGACAGCCAATTGCGGCAGCGCTATGGGATGCCAGAGCACTAAAAATTCGTGTTAATTTTATTTCTTTATTGTTATTGTCTTCGGTTTTTTGATTCATGATTTTTTAATTTATGGGTCGTGTATTCAATGAGTTGATGTAGCATCAAACGTAGTACTCGCGTTCGATGTAAGTACCGATGATCCTATCGTGCATTTCGGATGATTTTGAATATCCGAGCGTCTTGCGATTGAGCCGTTGCAATCGGTTACG
>NZ_JAHWCO010000662.1:0-1514 GCF_020054415.1 Candidatus Symbiopectobacterium sp.
CAGGTGGGTGAAGCCATGGCCATGGTCAAAGCGCTTAACCGGATCACGCTATTAGGAATGCCGAACAGTATTCGCATCACGTAACAATCGACCCGTATGGGGCGCAGTCATTACAGGTTCTGATTTATTCAACAAAGCCACATGGGATCACCTCTATCCGCAGATAAGCCGGAGCTGGCAGTCAAACTGGGCCAACCTGTCGACATTCTTCTCGTACCCGCAGGAACTTCGCAAGGTAATCTATACTACGGACGCTATAGAATAACTGAACAGCGTGATCCGGCATGCAATCAAGAAACGCAAGGTGTTCCCGACTGATGACTCGGTGAAGAAGGTCGTATGGCTGGCAATCCAGGCGTCATCACAGAAATGGACGATGCCCTTACAGGACTGGCGTATGGCAATGAGTCGCTTTATTATCGAGTTCGGTGACCGCCTTGACGGTCACTTCTGAGGAAAGGTATTTACACAAAATCTTAAACAGGCTCACAATCTCCCCCGTACAGCAATATCCGCCCCTGGGTTGATAAAGCTGCTGAGCAGAGCCGCAAGCAGAATAAAACGGTCGTTATGCTGCTGCCTGCTGATACCTCGGCGGCATGGTTCGCACAGGCACAGAAAACGGTTGATGAGGTACGCTTCATCACCGAGGGCCGATTGTCGTTTATCAGCGCTGAAACGGGCAAAAAAGGCAAGGCGGGTAACAGCAAGGGCAGCGTGTTGTTCATCTGGCGACCGTGGCGCACAACCCCTAACGGGATGACCGTGGTAAGCAAACACGTGATGATGAGTCGAATGGGGGGGGAGGTATGGCGCTAAAACGCGATAAGCATGACGCGGTATTTTCCGAGCTT
The DNA here is from genome assembly GCF_020054415.1 of Candidatus Symbiopectobacterium sp. Lineage (NCBI taxonomy): Bacteria > Pseudomonadati > Pseudomonadota > Gammaproteobacteria > Enterobacterales > Enterobacteriaceae > Symbiopectobacterium > Candidatus Symbiopectobacterium sp. The sequence goes on from NZ_JAHWCO010000662.1 coordinate 855, forward strand.
GTGCGCGAGAGGAACAATTGGCAGTGCGATTATTGCGGTAACTATTTTCATCACGACCACTGCCATCTCCATTGTTCCCGTTTCAAGTCCCTCCGACATAAGGCAACACGATACCATCTCTTCAATGCTTTTGCTCATTGCGCCGGCTGCTACCGTAAGTTGGGTGAAGACCCTTATGAGTTCACGATGCACGCCAACATCACCTACGGTGAGATGGTAATTGACCGCGTGGCGCATCTGGCAGCAGTGCCGGTGCGGCTAAAGCTGTGGCAGATGGATGAGATTTATCAGCACATGAAAACTGAGCTCAAGCGGCTGCGGGAATTACGGGCCGGCGGAAATATCTGGCGAATCGAGTTCACGCTACCGCCCTGGTATCAGGAGGGCATTACGGCTTTGTTGAATAAATAGATTTTATGCTGGCAGCCCAGCGAAACGACGGATCCTCGCAACGTAAAATCATGCAGTTAGGCATCATGAGAAAAGTGTACACCTGAGATGACAAGCATTTTCAACCAAAACTGGCACGGAAAAACAGCATGATTACCTATTATTCAACAAAGCCGGGCATTACCTATCGCATGGGGGAAGCGGCATGAGACAGCGTGTGCGACTGACGGCGGAAGATATTCCGCTTATCCGGGCGCTACTGGACTCCGG
>NZ_JAHWCO010000419.1:0-2472 GCF_020054415.1 Candidatus Symbiopectobacterium sp.
AAACGTGCTGCGGGCGTACGCCGATGGCCACTTTACTCGATGGAAAACGGATCTGGGCAGAAAAGAATCTGAACCAGATGTAATCTGACAGACACCTGTATAAATAATCGGTAACTGTCAGATCAGGTCTGAGCTAGTACAACCGGCCATGCCGTTATCCGCATCGACAGTGAGGCAGATCGTCTGCTACTGGCCGCCCCCACCGGCCTCAGCGTGCATTGGGTGGTCGGCTCGACCGCCAGCACGGATACGCTGTTGCAACAGTTCCACGCCGTAACGCGCGATATTGACGCAAGCCGTGCATTTTTCTGGCTGGTGTGCGAAGACAGCATCGTGGTGCAACTACGCCGTTACGTACGCAGAGAACTCAAGGTTGAGAGAAATCAGCTCTACGCTGTGCCATATTGGCGTGAAGGGTTAAACGAAGAGGATTATCACCAGAAACGTCACGATGTCATGGATAATCCGGATGATTGAGTGGGCTAAAATTCACTAGCCACATCAATACAGTGGGGAGAAAACTGCCAAATTCTCCCCACTAATCCCATTTTAGTCACCAAGAATGTAAAATTACTTAAAATATCCCGCCTGCTGCGCGCATTCTGCTAATCTGCTTCTGTTTTTTAGGCTATAACTACCTGTAAGCCACTTTTTCCGCAACGTCACACCCTTAACCATGCATTGCCGTCGCTACCCGCGTGGCGCATGTAAAGAGAACAATAAGGCGTGCGGCACTGTTAGTAAGACTCAATACTTTTGATAAGGAGCCGCCCGCCATGAAGTCGCACACCGAGGTGATCAAAACGCGTCACCACGAATATTCCCTGATCTTCCCCATCATCGCGCTGTTTGTCTTGTTGCAATGGAGTAATGCACAAAACCTGATGGCAATCCTTGGCATCAACTTTATTGCACTGCTGGGCATTCTCGCCAGCGCCTTTAGCGTAGTACGCCATGCTGACGTGTTGGCCCACCGGCTGGGAGAACCCTACGGCTCACTGATCCTCAGCCTCTCCGTCGTCATTCTTGAAGTGAGCCTGATCTCTGCGCTGATGGCCACGGGCGATGCCGGCCCGGACCTGATGCGTGATACGCTTTATTCCATCATCATGATCGTCAGCGGCGGTCTGGTCGGATTTGCCTTACTGTTAGGCGGTCGGAAATTTGCCACGCAGCACGTCAATTTGATCGGTATCAAGCAGTACCTGATGGCCATTTTCCCGCTGGCAATTATCGTGCTGGTCTTCCCCACCTCACTGCCGGGAGGTAATTTTACCACCGGGCAAGCGCTGATTATCGCCCTCATCTCCGCCGCCATGTACGGCGTGTTTCTCCTGATCCAAACGCGCACGCACCAGAGCCTGTTTATCTACGAACATGAAGATAAAAGTGATGACTGCGATCCGCACCATGGCAAACCCTCTTCACACAGTTCGTTGTGGCACACCGCCTGGCTGCTAATTCATTTGGTGACGGTGATCAGTATCACCAAAATGGACTCTACGCCGCTTAATGCGCTGCTGACACGCATGAATGCCCCAGAGCAATTCACTGGCTTTCTGGTCGCACTGCTTATTCTCTCTCCTGAGGGGCTGGGCGCCATCAAAGCAGTGCTGCGTAATCAGGTACAGCGTGCAATGAACCTGTTTTTCGGATCGGTGCTCGCCACCATTTCACTGACCGTGCCAGCAGTAACCGTTATTGCCAGCTTAACGGGCAATACGCTGAATTTCGGTCTGGAAATGCCAAGCATCGTCGTCATGGTCTCGGTGTTGATGTTATGTCATATTTCGTTCTCAACAGGCAGGACCAACGTGTTGAACGGCAGCGCACATTTAGCGCTTTTTGCTGCGTATTTGATGACAATCATGCTGTGATCCTACGGGAAAGCCCTGATTTTACGTCAGGGCACCCTGCACTTTGATGTAAGTATTAACACTCCGCGCTTAACAGGCGTATCCTACACTTCACTTATAGACGACGGGCCAACCTCCCGCCATTTTTTTGTTCTTTTTTGGGCTTTGTTGAATAAATAGAACTTTTGGGTAATCATCGGAGCAGATCACCACAGTTGTTTCAAAATCAGGTCTCCATGGCAAAACAAAATTTTAAAATCACCAACTGGCCCTCTTATAACAAGGCCTTCAAGCAGCGCGGTTCTCTAACCGTATGGCTAGATAAATCAGCCATTGCTGCACGGACGGAAAAAAACACTACTGAACGGCGTGGACGAACGCTCCACTACTCAGATACGGCCATCACCACAGTCCTGATGATGAAACGCGTGTTTGGCCTTTCATTGAGGGCGTTACAGTGCTTTGTTGACTCGATTTTTAAATTGATTAAATTGTCGCTGCATTGTCCAGACTATTCGCTGCTCAGCAAGCGAGCAAAGACAGTGAACATCGGCATAAAAACGCCAACCCGTGGTGAAATCTCACATCTGGTCATTGATGGAACCGGCCTGAAGGT
>NZ_JAHWCO010000701.1:0-4706 GCF_020054415.1 Candidatus Symbiopectobacterium sp.
GCTTTGTGTTTGATAATGGGATTGTTAGTATGAAGCATGAGAGTTACCTCGCGTTTTGTTTAAGGATCAGACACCCATATCAAAACCGGTAACTCTCAACCTTTCAAGGTCCAGTGTCAGATCTAGTCGCGACTAATACATATATCGCTCAAGGACATGACCATGAACGCTCGTTGGCTGCTGCCGTTGTTGTTTGCTTCCACCCTGCCGGGGTTCGCGCAGGCTCAAGCGATTTACCCTATCGACCGCGCCACCATGCTGGCTGGCGGTAAGTTTGACTTTAAAGTTGAGTTTGATTCTGTACTGAAACCCGCAGATGTCCGTATTCTGATCAACGGCAAGGATTACCAGCAAGTGCTGGGTAAATCCGCTACCTTTGTTGAGCGTGAAGACGGGCAGGATGTCTCAGCCGTGTGGATCCGCGATGTGTTCCTGCCGCAGGCAGGCAAGTATGAAGTAGAAGCGCAGGCTAACGGCAAAACGTCGAAAGTGACCTGGGATGTCTATCCCAGCGCGGAAAAACGTAAAGCGAAGAACGTCATTCTGTTTATCGGTGATGGCCTCTCTGTGGCGCACCGCACTGGAGCGCGCATCCTTTCCAAAGGCGTGACAGAAGGGAAAGTCGATGGTTGTCTGGAAATTGACGATCTGCAATACATGGCGTTTGCCGGTACCTCCAGTACGGACTCTATCGCGGCAGATAGTGTGAATACCATGAGCGCCTACATGACGGGGCACAAATCTGGCGTGAATGCGTTGGGTGTCTATGTGAGCCGCGGCAAGAATTCGCTGGAACATCCGAAACAGGAAACGCTGGGCGAACTGATCACCCGTTCTTCCAAGATGTCGGTTGGCGTGGTCAGTGACGCCGAACTGGAAGATGCCACGCCAGCGGCGGTGGTGTCGCACACCCGCCGTCGCGCCGATAAAGCAGAAATCGTTGAGATGTTTTACAACGTGAAGCCGACAGTCATGCTGGGTGGCGGTTCTGCCTACTTCCTGCCGAAGAGCACAGCTGGCTCTAAACGTAAGGATGACACCAACTACGTTGAGAAATTCCAGCAAGCGGGCTATACGCTGGTGACTGACGCAGACGGGCTAGAATGCTGAGCAGGCGATCAAACTGCTGGGGCTGTTTCATACCGTCAATATGGACGGTGTTCTGGATCGCCGTTTCCTGAAAAACGACGTGACCAAGAAATTCCCCAATCAGCCAGATCTGACCGACATGACGCAGGCGGCGCTGGATGTCCTGTCGAAAAACAAAGACGACTTCTTCCTGATGGTGGAATCGGCGCTGATCGACAAAGCCTCTCACCCATTGGATTGGGAACGCGCCTTTACCAACACCATCATGCTGGATCAGTCAGTGGCCATTGCCAAAGAGTTTGCCGAGAAGAACCCGGATACGCTGATCATTGTTACTGGTGACCATACGCACGGCCTGTCGATTATCGGTACGGTGGATGATGATAAACCTGGTACCGAGATGCGTGAAAAAGTGGGCGTGTATGAAGATGCAGGCTTCCCGAACTACAAAGATGCCAACAAAGATGGCTACCCGGATGATATCAACGTCTCTAAACGTTTAGCGGTATTCTTCAACAACTACCCGGATTACTATGAAACCTTCCGTCCGAAACTGGATAATCAGTTCGTTCCTGCCATCAAGAACGAAAAAGACCAGTATGTGGCGAACAAGGCCTATGAAAACGTCCCGGGTAGCGTGTTCCGTGAAGGCATTCTGCCGCGCTCTTCGGACACTGGCGTTCACGCCGTGGATGACATGGTGATTCAGGCCAGTGGCCCTGGCGGTGAAAAAATTCGCGGGTATATGGAAAATACCGAGTTGTTCCGCGTGATTGTTGATGCGCTGGCGCTGAAACCACAAGCCACCAAGTAACGCGCTGCAATGAAGAGCCTTACTTTACATCCGGCGGGGGAGATCCCGCCGTTATTCTTCTCGGCGTTGTGGCGCATGGTCGGCGTTTGCGTGTTGATGCTTGGCCTGATCGGTACCGCGCATGCCGCATTGCCCACACTCTCTTTCGATAAACTCTATGCCTCGTATGGTGTGCTGGGGTTGGAATTTTACGATGAGGTAAAAAAACTCTCGGGAAAACGCGTCAAAATGCGCGGCTTTATGGCACCACCGCTCAAGGCTGAATCCCAATTCGTTGTGTTAACCAAAATGACGATGGCACTCTGCCAGTTCTGCTCTTCCGACGCCGACTGGCCGGAGGATATAGTAGTGTTCTACCTGTCAAAACGGCAAACCTTCGTACAGAACAACACCATTATTGATGTGGAAGGCGTGCTGGAGTTTGGCTCCTAGACGGACCCGGAAAGCGGGTTTGTCAGCCTGTTACGCCTGCGCGATGCCCGCTTTGATACGCCTTAGGAGCCGCTGTGGCTGATTTGCATATTGAAAATGTAACGGTCTCTTTTCATGATATGCCCAGTGCCGTGCTGGACATTGCCCAATTGCAGATTGCGGCGGGCAGTTGCGGCGGGCAGTTGCGTGGCGGTAATGGGGCCATCAGATTCGTGGAAAACCACGTTAGTCAATGCTATTACCGGCATGGAGTGTGAAGGCACTGGCTGTGTACGTTGGGGCTGGCAGGATATCCGACAATTGTCAGAAGCAGAACGGGATCGCTGGCGAGCCCGTCATGTTGGTCTGATTATGCAAGATTTTCATTTATTTCCCGGCATTGATGCGCTGGAGAACGTGCTGCTGCCAGCTCGTTTTCACCATTGGCGTCTGCCGGCGTCATTGGCGGCGCGGGAGAAAATGTTGCTGGAACGCGTCGGTGTGAACACCGGTAATCGACCGATTGAAGTGCTGTCACGCGGTGAGAAACAGCGTGTGGCCGTAGCGCGTGCGCTCTTGGCGACGCTGGAAATTATCGTTGCCGATGAGCCTACGGCCAATCTGGATGCACACAACGGTGAGCAGATCGCCGATCTCCTCCTCACATTGGCCCAGGAACAGCGCAGCACGCTGATTGCCATTACGCACGATAAACGGTTGGCCGCGTTGATGTCGCGCTGTATTCAGTTGGAAAAAGGACAGCAAGTGGCGGATGACTCTCAGGAGGTACAGTGATGATCCCATGGCGTTTGATTATCGCAGACTGGCGTCGACTGTGGCCGGGCGTGGTGGTGGTGATGCTGATTGCGTTGGCGACCGCGCTAAGTACTTCTGTGAGTTTACAGGAGCGTACTCTGCGTATCGGCAGTGCCAAGGCGGCCGATCGTTTCGATCTGGTTATCGTTGCACCGGGGAGCGAAACGCAACTGGTGCTCTCGTCAGTCTTTCTCCAGCCTTCAGCATTGACACTGATTCCAGCGCAGGTACTGGATGAGGTACAGAAAAACCCGCTGGTGGCTTGGGCGGCACCGGTGGCGTTTGGTGATTTCTATCAAGGCATGCCGATCGTGGGGACTAACGCGGCATTGGTGACGGATGGCGGGAAACGCCCATTGCTAGCCGGTCGAGTGTTTAACGATGGATTTGAAGCCGTAGTGGGTGCAGGGACCGGACTGTCGATTGGCAGCACCTTTAGCCCGGTGCACGGCCAGGTCGGGGAAGAGGGGGCACATGCCCATGCGGAAGTACGCTATACCGTGGTCGGCGTGCTGCCCGCCGACGGCAGCGCCTGGGATAAAGCCATTCTGGTGCCAGTCAACGCGGTGTGGCGTGTGCACGGTATCCATGCACCCGGCGACCATGACGATGAGCACGAGCATCATGATCATGATGATGGGCATGAGCACGCCGAGGGCGATACACATGAACACCATGATGACAGTGAAGCGCATCACCATGAGGCTGGTGTTCCTGCCATCGTAGTAAAACCCTTAAGTATTGCAGGTGCTTACCAACTACGCTCACTCTATCGTAGCACGGCGACGCAGGCGGTATTCCCGGGAGGAGTGTTGGTGAAGCTCTATTCCATCCTCGGTGATATTCGTGCGTTGTTGATGTATATCGCGATGGGGAAACAAGGGTTGGTGGGAATGGCGGTGGCGCTGGTGGCGGTGATGCATTTACGCCAACGCCAGAAACAAATCGGTGCATTGCGTGCTTTCGGCGCGCCGCGTACCGGCATTTTCCTGTTGATCTGGTGCGGATTGATGCCACTGGTGTTTGCCGGTGTGGCGATCAGTGTGGGGCTGTGCTATGCCGCTGCTCAGGCAGTGGCGATTGTCATGAGTGAAAAGAGTGGCTTTGTCTTGCCGATTACATTGGGCGAGGACGATCTGTGGTTCGTGCTGTTACTGCTGGCTGTGGCTGCAGTGGTGCTGACGCTTCCTGCCGCGCTCTCCTATCGACGGTCTCCTGCGGCGGCATTACGCGGGGAATAATGGATATATAGGCTTTGTTGAATAAATCAGAACTTGTAACGACTGCGCCCCATACGGGTCGATAGTTACGTGATGCGAATACTGTTCGGCATTCCTGATAGCGTGATCCGGTTAAGCGCTTTGACCATGGCCATGGCTTCACCCACCTGAGCATCGTAGTCTCTCAGACTTAGATGACCACCCAGAAGCCTTTTTAACCGGAACATGGCCGTTTCAGCCACTGAGCGCCGGTGATAGCCCACTTTCTTTTTCCAGATATCGTTACTACCGCTAATGCGCTGATTTGCAACAGCGTGGTTACGCTCGTGGTAGCGATCTGGCCAATATTGCGCCCC
>NZ_JAHWCO010000457.1:0-1067 GCF_020054415.1 Candidatus Symbiopectobacterium sp.
GATTGAGCAGGCCGGCTTTGTGTTTGACAATGGGATTGTTAGTATGAAGCATGAGAGTTACCTCGCGTTTTGTTTAAGGATTAGGCACCCATATCAAAACCGGTAACTCTCAACCTTTCAAGGTCCAGTGTCAGATCTAGTAGCGACTAATACACATCACGTACGCTAGCGTGATCGCACTCGTCCATCTCCACCACTCTATCAATTTGTCCGCTAACCTGCCCCAGCGCCACACCGATAGCATTGGCCGCATCAAAATTCGTTGGCACGATCACCTTACTGACGCCTTTTAACCTATCAGGTAGCAGAATACTGCCTCCTCCCACCACGATTGCGGGCACTAACGCCACGGACGTCTTCATCCGGTCAATAGACTCCTCTACCCTGGCAATCATGGCGTGATAAACGCGCTGGCAGAATGATGCATCTAACGTGGGGTGCACCGAGGGTGGCGGCCCCGGCCACCTTCCCGGCTCACCGTTGATCAGCATATCGCTCAATGTTAGCAGGTCGCCACCAAAGCTAATTGCCTGTTGTAACAAGTGATAACCGACGCTATCCGGACCAATCTGCACCTCACCTTCAGGGGTTTCGCGCGTCAGCGTGCCACCACCAATACCGATGGAGAGGATATCTGGCATGCGAAACTGCGTACGTATGCCGCCGATATTCACCGCGAGAGAAGACTCACGTGGAGAGCCCTTGGTCAAAACGCCGATATCGTTTGTCGTACCGCCCACGTCAATCACCAGCGCCTCTTTCAGCACCGATAAATGACCTGCACCGCGCAACGAGTTGGTGGGTCCACAGGCCATGGTCAAGATGGGATAGCGTTTGACTGCCTCCATCGACAGTAGGGTTCCGTCATTTTGGCTAAAATAAGGCTTAACCGAGATACCATGGTGCCTTAAGGTGTATTAGTCGCGACTAGATCTGACACTGGACCTTGAAAGGTTGAGAGTTACCGGTTTTGATATGGGTGCCTAATCCTTAAACAAAACGCGAGGTAACTCTCATGCTTCATACTAACAATCCCATTGTCAAACACAAAGCCGGCCTGCTCAATC
>NZ_JAHWCO010000602.1:0-4311 GCF_020054415.1 Candidatus Symbiopectobacterium sp.
ACAGCAATCCTGGATCGGCTGCTACACCACTCAACCACACTGAACATCAAAGGAGAAAGCTACCGGTTAAAGGAAAAACGCAAATCCGGAGTGCTGGCAAAAAACGCCACGCCAGTCAGTGATGGACTTTGTTGAATAATAGGTAATAATACTGTTTTTCCATGCCAGTTTTGGTCGAAAATGCTTGTCATCTCAGGTGTACACTTTTCTCATAAGGCCTAACTGCATGATTTTACGTTGCGAGGATCCGTCGTTTCACTGGGCTGCCAGCATAAAATCTATTTATTCAACAAAGCCTCAGTGATGATGAAATGGCGGAAAGCGGGCAACATTAATGAGCAATATCGGACATTAAAAATGGCGAAAAACGGCCAATAATCTTGGCGTTGACAATGCAGCCTCCAGCGAGTATCGTGCTTAACTACCACCGGAGGTTCCAATCTCTTGGGTGGTGGAACAGGACGGTGTTGGAACTACCGGCCTCACTGACATTGGCGCATCTTGCGATGCCCCCCCCCCCCCCGGCCCACCATAGAAGTGCAGCTAAGCGCACGACACAAAAAAAGCGCAAACGCGCTTGGTGTCGTCAGTAAGTAATGTCAGGCGTGGTTCCAATCCTAGCACCTGAATTTTCAGGCGCACGTTAACGATAGCGCCATCGGCGGTGGGTGGCGAGGTGTTTTGCTGCTTCAGTAACTGAGTGCGTGTTCGCAACTCTGCACTTTTATTGCAAACTTATTAATCTGAACCGAACAGATCGCGGGTATACACCTTATCCGCGACGTCTGCCAATTCAGGTGCCATACGGTTAGAGATAATCACATCTGCCATTTCTTTGAATGCTTCAAGATCGCGGATAACGCGAGAACTGAAGAATGTCTCCTCATTAAGCACTGGCTCGTAAACAACAACCTCAATACCCTTGGCTTTAATACGCTTCATCACGCCTTGAATAGCCGATGCGCGGAAATTATCTGAGTCTGCTTTCATCACCAAGCGATAAACGCCCACCACTTTAGGATCACGCTCAATAATGGAATCAGCAATAAAATCTTTGCGAGTACGGTTTGCTTCAACAATTGCGCTAATCAGAGTATTTGGCACACTGGCATAGTTAGCGAGTAGTTGCTTAGTATCTTTAGGCAAGCAATAACCACCGTAGCCAAAAGACGGGTTGTTGTAATGGCTGCCAATACGTGGATCTAACCCTACGCCATCAATAATTTGTTTGCTATCCAAACCGTTAATCTGAGCATAGCTGTCCAGTTCGTTGAAATAGGCTACGCGCATTGCCAGATAGGTATTAGAAAACAGCTTGATGGCTTCTGCTTCAGTTGAGTCTGTGAATAAGACCGGCACATCTTTTTTGATTGCACCTTCAAGTAACAGGTTGGCAAATTCTTTAGCACACTGTGAACGCTCACCGATGACGATACGTGATGGGTAAAGATTATCGTGTAGCGCACGACCTTCGCGCAGAAACTCAGGGGAGAAAATTATGTTATCAGTACCGAATTTATTGCGTAATTCTTCGGTATAACCTACAGGTATAGTAGACTTTATAACAATTAACGCCATTGAATTTATCGTAAGCGCATCGCGAATTACAGATTCGACCGATTTAGTATTAAAATAGTTCGTTTTTGGATCGTAATCAGTGGGTGTTGCTACAATGATGAAATCAGCATCAGTGTAAGCAAGCGACTTATCCGCCGTAGCCTTAAAGTCAAGTTTTCTGCTTGATAGAAAATTCTCTATTTCACTATCGGCTATTGGGGATTTGCGATTATTTAAGAGTTTTATTTTCTCATCAACTATATCTAATGCTATAACATGATGATGCTGCGCCAGCAGCATAGCATTGGAAAGGCCAACATAGCCTGTACCAACAATTGCGATTTTCATTCATTCAACCCTTATTACAATAACTAGCATTTGATTAAGATAAAAAACCATTCAATTCTGATAAAATTCACGATACCAAGAGACAAATTTACGCACTCCCTCATCGAGGCTAATTTTAGGCTGGTAACCTGTTACAGAGAAGAAGGCTTCAGTATCGGCCCAAGTTTTATAAACATCCCCTGATTGCATTGGTAAGAAATTTTTAATTGCTTCAACACCTAATTCTTTTTCCAAAGCTATAACAAAATCCATCAATTTTATTGGACTACCGTTTCCAATATTATAAACCCGGTAAGGAGCAGAACTTGCTGCCGTACTGCCAGTCTCAACGCGCCAGTAATCATCTCGCTCAGGAATAATATTGATAATTCGAATAATCCCCTCTACTATATCGTCAATATAGGTAAAATCGCGACTAAGCTCACCATTATTATAAATATCAATTGGCCTATTACTCAATATATTTTTAGTAAATTTAAATAATGCCATGTCGGGGCGTCCCCACGGGCCATAAACTGTAAAAAAACGCAAGCCTGTGGTAGGAATATTATACAAATGCGAATACGCGTGAGCCATCAACTCATTGGCTTTCTTTGTTGCCGCATACAGTGATACGGGGTGGTCAACTGTATTCCTTGTAGAAAATGGGACTTTCTCATTGAGACCATATACTGAACTTGATGATGCATATACCAAATGTTTAACTTGATGTTCACGACAGCACTCAAGTACATTTAGAAATCCAACCAAGTTACTATCTGAATAAGCCGAGGGGTTTTCTAATGAATACCGCACCCCTGCTCGTGCAGCAAGGTGAATAACGAAATCGAATTTATTATCCTCAAACATTGCATCAAGACATATTTTATCACAAATATCTAAAACACTGAATTTGAATTTAGAGTGATGAGATATCTCTTTCAATCTAGCCTTTTTTAAAGAAATATCATAGTAATCATTTAAATTATCACACCCCCAGACTTGATTTTTATCATCTAGAAGTAATAAGTTAGCCGTTTGAAACCCAATAAATCCAGCAGCACCTGTTATCAAATATTTCATAGAATTTTTCTTTTAGAATAAAAATACGTTACATGATTAGTCAGTTAAATCTTTAATTGCGTTAATATACTTCTCGATAACAAACTTTTCATCAAATTTTCTTTCAACCAATTCTCGGCTTTTGTGCCCCATAGCAAGTCGCTGTTCATGAGATAGTTTGATTATCCTGTCCATCGCATGAATTAAACTTTCAGCGGATCTAGGCTCACATAGAAAACCATTGACTCCATCTTCGACTGTTTCTTTGCAACCAACATTATTAGTAGTTACTATTGGTTTCCCCATTGCTGCTGCTTCAAGCAAAGACTTCGGTACACCTTCCCTATAAAAAGATGGCAATACAACACAATCAGCATGACCAATTTCTTCCTCTACCTTATCAGATATACCAAGGTAATTAATATATCCAGTGTCTACCCATGAGGATATTTGTTCCTTACTAATAGAACCAGAATGTTTTTCATCAATAAAGCCTAACAGATAGAACTCAACTTCAGCACCATATATATCTTTAAGTTTATGTGCAGCACGGGCATAATAACTAATACCTTTATCAAAAAGCATTCTAGCTACTAATATAAATCTGACCACTTGATCATTCGGTGCTGGTGAAAAAGAAAAACGTTCAAGATCAACACCAGACCCTGGCAATAAATCGATAATATTTTCATTAACAGTCCCTTTGCACATTGCACAAAAAAACTCTTTATCATCTTTATTTTGAAAGAATATCTTATTAGCTCTCGGTTGAGATATTTTATAAAGTTTACGTGCAATTTTATTGGTCATGCTATCATTAATGAATACACTCCCTAAACCAGCAATGTTATTTATTACATTGATTTTTAAGTAGGATGCAGCCAAAGTACTATAAATATTATTTTTGGGAGTAAAGTTTAATACAAAAGCTGGTTTGATTTTTTTATATATTTTATAAAACCCCCATAAAGTAAGTAGGTCTTTTAAAGGATTCTTTCCTCTTTGTTGTATATCAACACTAATGAAATCGCATCCTAAATCAATAATTTTAATTGAATAGCTATCCTTAGGTGCAATGATTAACACTTTATACCCAAGTGCAAACAATTTAAGAATTGTATTTCTTCTGAAATTGTATATATACCAACTTGTATTAGCACTAATAGCGATTGTTATCATATCAATTCACAACTTTGAGATCAAATTTAAAGGAAGTCTTACTACATGGGCTTTGTTGAATAATAGGTAATCATGCTGTTTTTCCATGCCAGTTTTGGTTGAAAATGCTTGTCATCTCAGGTGTACACTTTTCTCATGAGGCCTAACTGCATGATTTTACGTTGCGAGGATCCGTCGTTTCACTGG
>NZ_JAHWCO010000717.1:0-1226 GCF_020054415.1 Candidatus Symbiopectobacterium sp.
CGTTGCATAATGTTATCGACAGCATTCCAGCTCAGCCTCAGCTGTTTCCTGACGGCATCCACGGTGCTGATTTTCAGCCATGAGATAACAAATGACTCGAACAACAGCGTATACCGGGGCTAGCCCATGAAACAGGCTGCGTCTGACAGCCATGCTCATGGCACATAATGCGGGGTACATCAGCTTCGACTATTGTCGCGAACTGGGAGGTGTCGAGATGGCGCCATTTACGATGTCGGTGATCGTGAATAGGACAGTGTTTCCAGCAGGTTGGACAGGTTAACTGAGTGTTTTCAGCGATACCGACTGTAACGGTAACAGAACCGGCATTCTCATCGAGAGAAAGAAACTTTACCTGCCACGGAATAGACAGATTGAGGATATGAGCGTAGAGAGACTTTTCGTCCATGGTGGTGACCTCTGCAATTTAGTGCGCCATTATCATGCCTTCAGCCACCACAACAAGGGAAGACCCCATTTTGTACAGGTTTGCTCGGCATGCCTATGATTTCATTTTGTCCAAATATCAGACTCATCGTTTCCTCTGCTTCATGCTATGACAAGATAACTCCACGGACGCACTGAGAAGCGGTCGTCAACCTCCCTACAGATCTGCGCGACTGACACGCAGGATCGCAATACATTGAATAGATGCTTTCGATAGACCGAAACCGCAAACCGTAATTAATCAATAAAAACAAATAGATAAAATATCTTGTACTTCCGTTAGCGTAATGATCAAGCAGCGCGACGTGGTGTTTTGATCTTGAACGAGCAAGCAAAAGCCTACATCGTCAAATTCCTATTCAAGTGTAGAAGTAAAAGGTCAAAAAATCCCGTGAACCCGTACCACATTAGTCGCTTATACCGCTCTCATTTTTTTACATATGTACTAAAATTTTAACGTACCTGTCGTTCAAACGATCAAAAAGCATCTTCTGGAGGCTTTGTTGAATAAATCAGAACTTGTAACGACTGCGCCCCATACAGGGAGATTGTTACGTGATGCGAATACTGTTCGGCATTCCTAATAGCGTGATCCGGTTAAGCGCTTTGACCATGGCCATGGCTTCACCCACCTGAGTATCGTAGTCTCTCAGACTTAGATGACCACCCAGAAGCCTTTTGAACCGGAACATGGCCGTTTCAGCCACTGAGCGCCGGTGATAGCCCACTTTCTTTTTCCAGATATCGTTACTACCGCTAATGCGCTGATTTGCAACAGC
>NZ_JAHWCO010000392.1:0-1856 GCF_020054415.1 Candidatus Symbiopectobacterium sp.
ATGGCAAAAGTGGCCATCAGCGTTGCCGTCGTCAGTCATGCAAACACGGATGGCTACAGGGCTTACAACGACGAACTTCCAAAAGTAAAACACATTGTTAGCAAGCTGCATACACAGCGTATTGAGTGTGCACATCTGACACTGCGTAACCGATTGTAACGGCTCAATCGCAAGACGCTCGGATATTCAAAATCATCCGAAATGCACGATAGGATCATCGGTACTTACATCGAACGCGAGTACTACGTTTGATGCTACATCAACTCATTGAATACACGACCGACCACGTTGTGCTCTCCCGCAGCAGTTTCGATGATCCAGCATATCCCGCTGGCGGAAGTGCCTGCGGCATTCAGCAAAATCCAAAACCAGTTTATTGGTATTCTGGTCGGTATTATTTCAGCTGAACTCTACAACCGTTACAGCCATGTCAAATTGCCTGAAGCATTCTCGTTTTTTAGCGGGCGTCGGCTGGTACCGATCTTGACCTCGTTCCTGATGATCGTTGTTGCCCTCATTTTGATGGATGTCTGGCCAGTGATTTTTAGTGCATTGGTCACGCTGGGCGAACATATCCAGCAGTTGGGTTCGGTGGGGGAGTGCGTGTACGCATTCTTCAACCGCCTGCTTATACCTGTTGGGTTGCACCACGCGTTGAACTCGGTATTTTGGTTTGATGTAGCAGACATTAACGATATTCCAAGCTTCCTCGGCGGGCAGCAGTCCATTGATGCGGGTAAAGCGGTTGTTGGTATTACGGGGCGTTATCAGGCGGGATTCTTCCCCATCATGATGTTTGGTTTACCGGGGGCGGCATTAGCGATTTATCACTGCTCGCGCCCGGAAAACAAAAGCAAAGTGGCTGGGATTATGATGGCCGCTGCGTTTGCCGCTTTCTTTACCGGGATCACCGAACAGCTTGAATTTTCGTTTATGTTCGTAGCGCCCGTGCTGTATGTGCTGCATGCCGTGTTGAGCGGGATCTCGGTGTTCATTGCCGCAAGTATGCATTGGATTGCGGGCTTCGGTTTTAGCGCAGGGTTGGTCGATATTGCTCTCTCGTCGCGTAACCCGCTGGCAAACCTGTGGTATATGCTGATTCCGCAAGGGCTGGTGTTCTTTGTTATTTACTATGAGCGTTCCGTTTTACTATCAACCGTTTCAACTTGCTGACGCCGGGGCGCGAGCTGTCGGTCGACGGCAGTGAGGCGGATGGTTTTACGTTAAATCAAAGCGTTGCAGAAAAGAAGGTGAATGATACTACGTCTCTGGCTCAGGGATATTTGGCGGCACTGGGCGGTAAAGCAAATCTGCTCGGGATCGATGCGTGTATCACACGTATGCGGCTGAATGTGGTGGATTCTGCGCAAGTGGATGAGGCTCAGGCAAAACGCTTGGGAGCGGCGGGAGTTATCCGCTTGAATAAACAGAATGTGCAAATTGTCGTGGGGACGCAGGCAGAAGTGATCGCGACGGCCTTAAAGCAAATCCAAAATGGGCAATAATCATTGTATTGTCAGCGTTAAATAGTGCGGCATGGGGGGTCGTGTATTCAATGAGTTGATGTAGCATCAAACGTAGTACTCGCGTTCGATGTAAGTACCGATGATCCTATCGTGCATTTCGGATGATTTTGAATATCCGAGCGTCTTGCGATTGAGCCATTACAATCGGTTACGCAGTGTCAGATGTGCACGCTCAATACGCTGTGTATACAGCTTGCTAACAATGTGTTTTACTTTTGGAAGTTCGTCGTTGTAAGCCCTGTAGCCATCCGTGTTTGCATGACTGACGACGGCAACGCTGATGGCCACTTTTGCCATCACCGTGTTTTTTCACAGGAGATGTCTGTTCAC
>NZ_JAHWCO010000178.1:0-1418 GCF_020054415.1 Candidatus Symbiopectobacterium sp.
GTCAGTCATGCAAACACGGATGGCTACAGGGCTTACAACGACGAACTTCCAAAAGTAAAACACATTGTTAGCAAGCTGTATACACAGCGTATTGAGCGTACACATCTGACGCTGCGTAACCGATTGCAACGGCTCAATCGCAAGACGCTCGGATATTCAAAATCATCCGAAATGCACGATAGGATCGTCGGTACTTACATCGAACGCGAGTACTACGTTTGATGCTACATCAACTCATTGAATACACGACAAAAAAATCGGTCAATTTGCAAAAAAATGCACTAGCTAAAAAGGCTCCCCGGCCTTAACCGGGGAGAGGAAGAGAACGAGGATGTTACTCTTCGTCATCACGCAACGGAACGATCAGCATGTCCACATGCACGGTGTTGATCAGTTGACGCGCGGAAGACATCAGCTTGCTCCAAAAATCCTGATGGTGCCCGCATAACACTAGGTCAGCATCGTATTTCTTGATAGCATCCACCAAAACCTGCACCAGATCGCCACTGCCACTCAAGGTTTCCGTGATCGGATAACCTGCGTTTTTAGAGAGATCGGTCAACGCGTTTTGCGTTTCTTCAGAAATACGCTGCTGCATGTCGCCCAGATTCACATCAATCAGGCCAGTGTACAGATCGGAGTAATCGACGTCGACGTGGATCAACGAGACTTTGGCATTGTACGGCCTTGCCATCGAGACCGCCTTTTCCACTAACACTTTACTTTCTGGAGAAAGGTCAACAGCAATCAGGATATGTTTATAAGCCATAATAAGCTCCTTCCGTAAAGGCACATTAATGGTTCAGCAGATTTTTCCGCCTGCTAATCTGATAGTTAACGGCTTTTCTATAGAATAACACCCCTGCCGATTTTTGTTATGTTTAGCAGATCACACCACCGAATATTTACCACATTCTGCGAGATTATCAACGCCAAGATTATTGGCCGTTTTTCGCCATTTTTAATGTCCGCTATTGCTCATTAATGTTGCCCGCTTTCCGCCATTTCACCATCACTGACTGGCGTGGCGTTTTTTGCCAGCACTCCGGCTTTGCGTTTTTCCTTTAACCGGTAGCTTTCTCCTTTGATGTTCAGTGTGGTTGAGGATTTGTTGAATAATAGGGAATCGTGCTGTTTTGCCATACCCGTTTTGGCAGAAAATGCTTGTCATCTTAGGTGTGCCGTATTCTTATGTGGCCTAACTGCATGAGAAAACTGTACACCTGAGGGGACAAGCATTTTCTACGGCTTTGTTGAATAAATAGAACTTTTGGGTAATCATCGGAGCAGATCACCACAGTTGTTTCAAAATCAGGTATCCATGGCAAAACAAAATGTTAAAATCACCAACTGGCCCTCTTATAACAAGGGCCTCAAGCAGCACGGTTCTCTAACCGTATGGCTAGATGAATCAGCCA
>NZ_JAHWCO010000480.1:0-6830 GCF_020054415.1 Candidatus Symbiopectobacterium sp.
CGCGTTCGATGTAAGTACCGATGATCCTGTCGTGCATTTCGGATGATTTTGAATATCCGAGCGTCTTGCGATTGAGCCGTTGCAATCGGTTACGCAGTGTCAGATGTGCACGCTCAATACGCTGTGTATACAGCTTGCTAACAATGTGTTTTACTTTTAGGAAGTTCGTCGTTGTAAGCCCTGTAGCCATCCGTGTTTGCATGACTGACGACGGTAACGCTGATGGCCACTTTTGCCATAACCGTGTTCTTTCACAGGAGATGTCTGTTCACAAAACGGGCATCTTACATCAACTTTAGCCACTGTATTCCACATCCAAAACCGGACATTTCACACTGCAATCAACATATTGAATACACGACCCGCACGACGGTAATGGGCATCCGCCATACAGTCATTAATATGTTCGTAACCGGCCAGATACCCAAGATAAGCCAGGAAGGAGTGGCTACCGTTGAGAATGCGCAGCTTCATCTCTTCGAACGGAAGAACGTCATCCACCAACTGTGCGCCAGCCACTTCCCATTGTGCGCGCCCCGCAACAAAGTTGTCTTCCACCACCCATTGAATGAAGGGTTCGCAAGCGATGCCTACAGGATCGGTGATGCCAATGGCCTGCTCCACTTCAGCCAGCTTTTCCGGCGTGGCGGCAGGTACGATGCGGTCCACCATGGTGTTGGTGAAAGTGACATTGGCCGCGATCCATTCCGCCAGCTCTGTGCTGCGCAGCTGTGCCAGCTCCAGCACCGCGCGTTTCACCACGTTGCCGTTTTCCGGCATGTTATCGCAAGAAAGCACGGTAAACGGTTTCAGACCACGCTCACGACGCATGCGCAGTGCTTCTACCAGCAGACTCGGTGCAGAAGCAGGCGCGGTCGGCAATTCCAAATCTTGCTTGATCAGCGGGTTATTGATGTCTACGCTGCCGCTGGTATGATCGATGCAGTAGCCTTTCTCGGTAACCGTCAGGGAAACAATGTTAACGTGTGGCTCTGCCAGTTTTTCCACCACGGCGTAGATACCTTCCAGACGTGCATGCAGCGATTCGTGGACCGAACCGATAACGATGGCCTGACTGCCTTCTGCCCCTTTTTCCAGCACGGTATAGCGG
This sequence comes from Candidatus Symbiopectobacterium sp., assembly GCF_020054415.1. NCBI lineage: Bacteria > Pseudomonadati > Pseudomonadota > Gammaproteobacteria > Enterobacterales > Enterobacteriaceae > Symbiopectobacterium > Candidatus Symbiopectobacterium sp. Next base: position 1,112 of record NZ_JAHWCO010000480.1, read on the forward strand.
TGGTCCTGCTCACGCAGTTGGCTAATCAGGCTTTCACCGCCAAACAAGATCACTTCACAGTATCCCCAGTCACCGCCTTGCTGACTCAGAACGCGGTCGGTAAGCAGTGCCTGATGCGCACGGTGAAACGCCCCAAAGCCGATGTGCACCATGCTGCTTGTGAGTGCATTACGATCGTACTGGGGTTGGCGTACTGCCTCTGGTAGCGGTGTGTTGGCAAGGGTGGCGTAATGCGTTGCGGTGGTCGACGTTGTCATAACAATATCACTGAGTACGGTAGGCCATCATGCGCTAGCGCGTTCACTCGCACTTGACGGTGGAGATTGTAGGAGAGTAAGGTGAAAGTGGCCTGACCGAATAATGTAAAAAGACGCTTTGGTATAAAGTTTCACGGCAAAACTGTACTTGTTTCCACGTAAAAAGCCAATTTATTTGTCCAAAAAGCATTATTTTGGTGATATTGGTCAACCTATTTTGTTTTATTGTTGGTGCTTTTCACTGGCTGGTGTAGGCTGTCATTGAAATGATAAACAAAATTGGTCGGACTGTTTATCGCTTTGGTTGATGAGAATGATGACCTATCGTCCCGTAGCGATTGCCGTGGACCGGGAACAGCGCAAGCGATGATTTTACAAGTTATTGATTAATGGTAATAAAGATGGAACAAACCTGGCGTTGGTATGGCCCGAACGATCCTGTCTCTCTGGACGATGTCCGTCAGGCTTGGGAGACGGGTGTGGTGACCGCGTTGCACCACATTGCGAATGGCTAAGTCTGGACAGTTGAAGAGATCGAAAAGCGTAAAGCCGAATTGAAAGCCAAAGGTCTGGTGTGATAGGTAGTCGAGAGTGTACCGATCCATGAAGATATCAAAACGCAAACCGGTCGCTATCAGCACTATATTGCTAGCTACCAGCAGTCACTGCGCAATCTGGCGCAGTGCGGCATCGACACCGTGTGCTACAACTTTATGCCTATTTTGGACTGGACGCGTACCGACCTGGAATACCAACTGCCGGACGGCTCCAAAGCGCTGCGCTTTGATCAAATCGCTTTTGCGGCGTTTGAATTGTATATTCTCAAACGTGAGGGTGCAAAGAACGATTACACCGAAGAAGAGCAGGTGCAGGCCGCCGCTTACTTTGAAGCCATGACCGAAGCGGATATCGCGCGTTTGACCGGCAATATCATCGCCGGTCTGCCTGGGGCGGAAGAAGGTTATACTCTCGAGCAGTTCCGTGCGCGTCTGGCGAAATATGACGGCATTGACCATAGCAAGCTGCGTGAACACCTGGGCTACTTCCTTAAGCAAATCGTGCCGGTTGCCGAAGAAGCAGGTATCAGCATGGCGATCCACCCGGACGATCCGCCGCGTCCGATTCTGGGGTTGACACGCGTGGTGTCCACCATTGAAGATATGCAATGGATGAAGGATACCGTGGATACTATACACAACGGTTTCACCATGTGCACCGGCTCTTACGGTGTGCGTGCGGATAACGATCTGGTCAAGATCATCGAAACCTTTGGCGATAGCATCCACTTCACCCACCTGTGTGCGACCTGTCGCGAGCAGAACCCGAAAACCTTCCACGAAGCGGCGCATCCGGGCGGCGACGTGAATATGGTGGCAGTGGTGAAAGCGGTCCTGACGGAAGAATCACGCCGTAAAGCTGCGGGCGATCTGCGTCCGATTCCGATGCGTCCTGACCACGGTCACCAGATGCTCGACGATCTGAAGAAGAAAACCAATCCCGGTTATTCGGCTATTGGCCGTCTGAAAGGGCTGGCGGAAGTGCGCGGCGTAGAGCTGGCGCTCAAGCAAGTATTCTTCCCTGAACTGCTGTAATACGGCAGCTTCACCGTAGCAATACGCTCAAGAGGCGCTAGCGTTCACGCAGCGCCTCATTCACTTTATTCAGTGGCTTGATTAAGTAATCGAGTACGCTTTTTTGCACGGTTTTAATGGCTTTGTTGAATAAATAGATATTATGCTGCGTAGCCATAAAGGCTGCGGATTCCCTTGACGTAAAATCAGTATGTTAAATCCAGAGCGTGGTGATGCATCCCGGAGCGATCGGCATTTTAATCCAAAACAGGCGTGTCATAACAGCATTATTCCCTATTATTCAACAAAGCCGGTTTTAATCTCCACATTGACCATCATGCCGGGAACAATGGCAAACCGGTCGCCGTTTTTATTGGTCAACCAACTCTCCAGAGTGCGCACATAAACCCGGTAATAATACTGATCGCGCCGTACTTCATCTTGCAACGTATCTGGTGAAACGCTTTCTACTTCGCCGTTGAGATCGCCATAACTCGATGAGTCATAGGCGGTAATTTTAACAATGGCAGGCAATCCAAGGCGGATATACGCGATATCGCGCGGGTTGACGCGGGTTTCAATCAGCAGTTTGTCTTCCAGCGGTACGATTTCCATCAACTTGCCGCCGGGTTACAGTACGCCGCCGACGGTGGTGACCTGAATATCTTTGACGATACAGCGCACAGTGGAGGTGAGTGTGGCGCGCCGTAGCTGGTCGGCCTTGCCGTTGACCACTTCCAACTGTGCTTCCAGATCGGCGTTATTTTTTACCTGCTCTTCGCGCGCCCTGACTGCATACAGATTGCGTGCTTCATCGATCTTACCGCGGATTTCACTGATTTGTCGCCGCAGACGGATCACTTCAACTGCACTGGCCGCGCCGCGTGCCACCAGCGGTTCGGTCATTTTCAATTCCTGCTCTACCAGTCGCATGGACTGTTTATGGGGGGGGTAATCATTTTGATACTGATCGTGCACGCCTCAAGCAAGCCGACAGCCTTTGACTGGCGCGGCATTGGTCGAAATATGGGGTTTGATACCCGTCGCGAAAAAATGATTCAAAACTGATTTTTCGAACGGTATTTGATACTCGAATGATTGCTACTTGTGTGAATTTGAACTGCGTTTAAATCGTTTTGAATTTCGTTTAACAAAGTAGCTAATCTGTTGACCTGGCTCAATGTACGCATAAGCTTATGCAACTACATCTAACCAAAGCGCAGTCTACGATTACTTAGCCTACTTTCTTATTGGATGCTAGGCTCTGGGGGAGCGCTTCGCCAGGATTATCGGCACCACACTCTCTAGCCTCAGCGTCATCGTGATCCATATCCTCTGGCGTTCTATGCTGAATGCCTAATATCTTCTCTTTCACCACACGATCCATCTTCAGCAACTTAATATTATCTTCGTCAAGCAGATAAAGGGCTGTTTCAATGCCTTTACGGGCCAGAACCTCAAAGAGAGCCTGCTTTTCATCTGACGATAGCGTCCCAAACAGAGCTAGTAGCTTTAAATCAATATCGTTCAAAGATGAGTTTTTACGTTCAAATACAGTGTTCTTTGTGTTCTTTTTGGGGGCCTCACCTTCACCGCTAACCAACCAGCGAACGCTGACTCCTTCGCGCTCCGCAATCTGTCTTAGTAGCATTTCTCTGGGCACAGGTGCTTGCTCTCTTCGCTTGTAATAATTTTGCAGCGTATTGATGTTTATCCCCCATGCAGCCGCCGCCTCTGCTCTGGAGCCATAACGCTCAACCAGCTTGAAAATTCTCTCGATGATAGGTTCTTTTGCATCATTAACAAAAGAACGTTCAAGTTCTTTACTCATGAAACGTTCCTTTCTTTCTATCTATATTATTGAATATATTTGAAAAAAATAAAATTAACACAAAAACATATAAAGAACTTTTATAGGTTCTTTATGTGTTCTTATGCTTTATCCGTAGAGATAACCACGCGGTTATCCGCACGAGTAACTTTTTAGGATAGATGAATGATGAATAGAAAAGAAGAGCGGGTTGTCGATTGGCACCCTGAAATCATCAAAGCGGAGATCCACCGACGCGGATTGTCGTTCCGTACTCTGTCTCTCCAGGCGGGTTACAGCAAAGATTCACTCAAAAGCGTTTTGCGCACGCCATGCAAGCCTTATCAGCAGATCGTCGCAGATTCACTGGGGGTAATATCGGAAGAGATCTGGCCCAGCCGTTACCAGACTGAAAGTTATATTCAGAGGGCTTCGTAACCATGTTTGTTGTTGCTAAAGACTTAGTGGGCATCCCCGGACTTCCCGCAACAACTAAAGGGGTACGGGAAGCACTGTTTCGGTTATCCAGTGGCCATCCTGATTTTGTGCGGAAGCGTGAAGGTACCAAAGCCTTCGAGTACCACGTTGATTGCCTGCCGGACGCTGCTCGTGAAGCCGTTCAGGCCCGTTTAGCGCGTCAGTTGCTGGCACAGTCGGCTTCCATTCCGGTAAAAACGACCGCCAGAGGCGAGCTGGACACTGGAGCCGGTGGCGAGAAAGTGCAGCGCGAGCTGGCGCTGTACCGCAAATACCCGGCCCTGCAGGAGAAGAAGCTGCGCGAACTGACCGACAGCCAGAAAGCGGTTGGTGATGCCCGGATGGTGCTGGTTCAGGAGGTATTACCCCTGATGGACAGTAGCGAAAACGGTGGTCCCGGCATGAAGCGCAAGCAGGCCGTTGAGTTTATTGCAGCCGCCTCTGTTGAAGGGACACTTCCGGATTACGTGCAACGTGCCGCCGATATCGCCAATGCCCGCAAGGGAGCCACCCGTGTCGGAGTCAGTGTGCCAACACTTCAGCGCTGCCTGTCAGCCTGGATGGCGGCAGATACGGTTGGTGAACGTATGGCGCTGCTGGCACCGGGTAAGGTCAGCAAAAAAAGAAGTATTCCAATATTCATGGATGCCGGACTTCATGCGCTTCTGGCACGATACCAATAAACCCACCGTCATGATGGCATACGAGAAGTTTGCGAAGTGGTGGGTTGAACAGTACGGAGACAACGAGATCATGTTATCCATGCTACCGAAGGTCGATACAGTGCGCTATGCGCTGGACAAACTGCCTGTTGCCGAGCGCGAGCGCGAGCGCGGACGTGCAACCGGCTCCGACTACAAGAAGTATTTGCCGTTCGTGCGCCGCGACTGGTCTGTTATTCCGGTTAACGGCGTGTGGTTCGGCGATGGTCACGGCATGAAGATGGAAGTGATTAACCCCGAAACGGGCAAGCCATTCAGGCCAGAGATTACGCTGGTGATTGACGCCCGCACCCGCGTGGTGGTGGGCTGGAGTCTGGCCATGTCCGAGAGTCAGGTTGCCGTAGGTGACGCCATCCGTAACGCAGTATCACGTTACGGCGTACCGCTGATGTATTACTCCGATAATGGCGGCGGTGAAAAGAACGCGGTATTTGATGCCGATATTACCGGTATTTTCTCCCGCCTCGGTATTGAGCATCCTACCGGTATTCCGGGTAATCCACAGGGGCGCGGTATTATTGAACGTCTTAACCAGGAAATACCGAAGCGGGCAGCGATGGCCTTTGGCTCCTAGGTGGGTATATCTGGTGACCGGGAGGCGCAACGTAAGTACCTAAAAGCGGTGGATTCAGCGGTCAATGCGCTGGAGAAAGGTAAGCCCCTGAATGAAGTACAGGCCTCGGCTATGCGCAAGGTGCCGACGATGGAGCAGCTGGTCGCAGAGATTGAGCGACAGATAGAACGGGGCTTTGTTGAATAAATAGAACTTTTGGGTAATCATCGGAGCAGATCACCACAGTTGTTTCAAAATCAGGTCTCCATGGCAAAACAAAATTTTAAAATCACCAACTGGCCCTCTTATAACAAGGCCCTCAAGCAGCG
>NZ_JAHWCO010000159.1:0-14531 GCF_020054415.1 Candidatus Symbiopectobacterium sp.
AAAAACACGGTTATGGCAAAAGTGGCCATCAGCGTTACCGTCGTCAGTCATGCAAACACGGATGGCTACAGGGCTTACAACGACGAACTTCCAAAAGTAAAACACATTGTTAGCAAGCTGTATACACAGCGTATTGAGCGTTCACATCTGACACTGCGTAACCGATTGCAACGGCTCAATCGCAAGACGCTCGGATATTCAAAATCATCCGAAATGCACGATAGGATCATCGGTACTTACATCGAACGCGAGTACTACGTTTTATGCTACATCAACTCATTGAATACACGACACACATTGGCATAAAAACCATATTCATCCGGCGCAGCCAGATTCCAGGTTGAGGGCGGCCGTTCGCGCGTAAATCGGATTTTCACGATGGACTTGATGTTCTTGAACCCGTATTTCCATGGTGTCACGAGACGGATGGGGGCGCCGTTCTGTGGTGGCAAGGTTTTGCCGTAAACCCCCAGCGCCAGCAGAGTCAAAGGATGTAGCGCCTCTTCAATGGTTAAGCCTTCTACATAAGGATAGTCAAGCCCGCCACCGAGAAAGCGATCTTTCTGCCCTAGCATCTGTTCGGGATCGTGCAGGGTTTGAAAGGCAACATAGCGCGCGGCGCTGGTCTGCTCTACGAACTGAATCAGTTTCGCCAAGGGAAATCCCACCCAGGGAATCACTATTGACCATGCCTCTACACAGCGAAAGCGATAGATGCGCTCTTCCAGCGGAAAGCGCTTGATAATGTCATCGATATCCAGCGTGACGGGTCTGGCGATTTCCCCTTCTATTTGTATCTTCCAGCCCTCCGTGCGCAACCCGCCAGCATCGGCGGCCGGGTCGGCTTTATCCAGTCCGAATTCATAGAAGTTGTTATAGCCGGTAACCTTATCCTCGTGCGTCAGCGTGAGTGACGCTGGCGCATTGGATTCCGGTGTGAAGCTGAGCGGCGTGGGTGGCGGTGTTGTCGGTTTTTTTTGCCGCCGCCGGTGAGACAGTCGAGCACATCCGCCTGTGCGCTAAGCGGCAGGCTCAGTGAGGCGGCGGCGATACCCAGCGCTTTCATCACGGCACGGCGCTGGTGAAAAATCCCCTCAGGGGTAACGTCGGCGGCGCTCGGTTGGCGTTGACGATGAGAGTCAGACATGATGATGTCTCCATGGGTTACGACGACTGCGTACAGTAAGTATGGAAGATAAGACGGCACGAGCAAAAAAGAGTTCATTGCAGAGCGTTGCACCACTCGCCTGAAGGGGAAATTGTTGGTGGTTATCAGTTGCGCTCACGTCATGATCGCGCTGTGATTGTGACCAGAGAGGAAAAGTCAGGGAAAATCCTTTAGTGTCTATATTTGTAACAGGTAGTATTAACAACAGTGCTGAATACGGTACGGGGGTGTGACCTCGTGCGGCGAGAGGATGCAGGGATGGGCGAATGACGAAATTTTCTTCATTGATGACGATGGTGCTGATAGTCGTCATATACCTGCTTTTTATCATAGTGTTAGTCACCATTGTTGATGATAATCTCCAGCAGATTGATAACCAGCTTCATGCTATCGCGACCAGCATCGATCAGGCGCTGTTGGTTCAACCTCCTGAGCGATTACGCTTTTGGCTGCCCTCGATGATGAAGGCTGCGGGGGTTGTGCTCCTGGAGATCAGAGACCTCGATCACAACCTGCAATTTTCGCTGCGATTGCCGGAACTGATGAGTGCAGAAGGCGATTATGTGCACCATGTGATGCAACTGCCGCTGATGCAAAATACCGATTTTCGCGTCAACCTTACCTATCTTGATCCCTTTTTCGGCTCGCCGCGCTGGATTTTCTCCACTATCGCCATGGTGGTGGCGATGGTGTGCATGCCTGCGCTACTAGTGTTTGCCGTGCGGCGTTTTCGCCGCAAGGTGGCAGGGCACGAACAGTTGGAGACGCGCGCAAACCGCATTCTGCGCGGTGAACGCGAATCGGTGGCGCACGGTTCGGTGCACGAATGGCCCGATAGCGCTAGCGGTGCGTTCGATCAGTTGCTGTCGGACCTTGCCGACGCACGCGAGGAACGCAGCCGACTGGATACGCTGATCCGCGCATTCGCCGCCCAGGATGCGGAAACAGGATTGAGTAATCGCCTGTTTTTCGATAACCAACTCACCACGCAGTTGGAAAACGCGGAAGATGTCGGCACCCACGGCGTGGTAATGATGATTCACCTGCCGGATTTCGATACCTTGCAGGAAACGCATCGCTATGCCAATGAACTGCGTGAGTACCGCAATACGCTGGTCAATATGCTCTCGACCTTATGCGTTATCCCTCCGCGCTGCTGGCGCGCTATTTCAACAGTGATTTTGCAGTGCTGCTGCCACACCGTTCGCTGAAAGAAGCGGATATTATTGCGGCGCATTTAGTCAAAGCGCTGGATATTCTGCCGATCACGCCGCTTATCGATCATGAGGATGTACTGCATATCGGCATCTGTGCCTATGCCAGCGGGCAGAGTTCTGAGCAGGTGATGGAGAGTGTGGAGGATGCTACGCGCAATGCGGTATTGCATGGAGGAAACGGCTGGTGCGTATTTGACCGGCAGGTGCCAGACAAGGGGCGCGGCAGCGTGAAATGGCGCACATTGCTGGAACAGACGCTGGCAAAAGGTGGCCCGCATCTGTATCAAAAACCGGCGGTGACGCGCGATGGCGTGGTACGTCATCGGGAAATCATGCCGCGTATCACCTATGGTGATCAGGTTCTGCTAGCCGCCGAATATATGCCGCTGGTACGGCAATTGGGGCTGACGCCCAATTATGATCGGCTGCTGGTGACACAAATCATCGCGTTGTCTGCTTCCTAGCAGCAGGAGACGTTGTCGATGCCCGTCAATGTAGATTCGTTGTTGCAGCGTCCTTTCTGGCGTTGGTTACAAGAAGTGCTATTGCAATGCCCGAAACAGCAGCGTCAATGCATATTGTTTGAACTTGCTGAGTCAGATGTGTGTCAGTATATCGAGCGCTTGCGTCCTATTCTGAATACGCTGGTGGGATTGGGGGGTTGGCTGGCGGTGAAGCAAGCCGGGCTGACCTTGGTCAGCACGAACTATATTAGAACGTTGCAGGTGGAAATCATCAAGTTGCACCTAGGTCTGGTGCGCCGTTTTGAACGCAGGACGAAAAATCAACTTTTTGTACAAAGCCTGATCGAAGCCTGCAAGTGAACCTCCGCCAACGTGTTTGCCGCAGGCGTCAGAACTCAGGAAGAGTGGAATACGCTATCGAGTCGCGGTGTCTATGGTGGCTAGGGCGATTTTTTCGCGGCGTCTATCCCTGTCAGCGATGAGTTGAAAAAATATTCACCTCGGCATCGTGTTTAGGGTGAATGTCGCAGGTAAATTGACGTAGAATGCGTGGTTTATAAATCGGTTAGTGTGCGCTTATTGCATGGACTGGCAGATAAAATGTTAGATTTTGTGTCTAGTGTTGATGTCATCCGACTGCGTGAAAAAGCGGTAACTCGCTTTACCGCACAAAGAAATATCGCCCCAACGGTTTTTCAGGGGAACGTGATGCGTATGACACAGGGGAATTTTTTCACCGATGCAGAGCGCTGTCGTGCCTTGTCGCTGCACCGTGTGGTTGGTAAAGTAGGCGGATTTCTTTTCGCCCTCAGCTTGCAGGATTATCCTTTCGTTATGTTTAAAAAATTTCGTGGCATGTTTTCCAACGACTTGTCCATCGACCTGGGTACCGCCAATACCCTGATTTATGTTAAAGGGCAGGGCATTGTACTGAATGAGCCGTCTGTGGTCGCTATCCGTCAGGATCGTGCCGGTTCGCCTAAGAGCGTCGCTGCCGTAGGCCATGAAGCCAAACAGATGCTTGGTCGTACTCCGGGTAATATCGCAGCTATCCGCCCGATGAAAGACGGTGTTATCGCCGACTTCTTCGTGACCGAGAAAATGTTGCAGCACTTTATCAAACAAGTGCACAGCAACAGCTTTATGCGTCCGAGCCCACGCGTACTGGTGTGTGTGCCAGTCGGTGCTACTCAGGTTGAACGTCGTGCCATTCGCGAATCCGCGCAAGGGGCAGGGGCGCGCGAAGTGTTCCTGATTGAAGAACCGATGGCGGCGGCTATCGGTGCTGGACTGCCGGTTTCTGAAGCAACGGGCTCCATGGTGGTGGATATCGGTGGCGGTACCACAGAAGTGGCGGTTATCTCCCTGAACGGTGTGGTCTACTCTTCTTCCGTGCGTATTGGTGGCGACCGCTTCGATGAAGCTATCATCAATTATGTGCGCCGTAACTACGGCTCACTGATCGGTGAAGCAACGGCGGAACGCATCAAGCACGAAATTGGTTCTGCGTATCCGGGCGATGAAGTACGCGAAATCGAAGTGCGTGGTCGTAACCTAGCTGAGGGCGTACCGCGCGGCTTTACCCTTAACTCGAACGAGATTCTGGAAGCGTTGCAGGAGCCGTTGACCGGCATAGTGAGCGCGGTGATGGTTGCGCTGGAACAGTGCCCGCCAGAGCTAGCTTCCGATATTTCTGAACGCGGCATGGTGTTGACCGGTGGTGGCGCACTGCTGCGTAACTTGGATCGCCTGCTGATGGAAGAGACCGGCATCCCTGTCGTGGTTGCCGAAGATCCACTGACCTGCGTGGCTCGCGGTGGCGGTAAAGCGCTGGAAATGATCGACATGCACGGCGGTGATCTGTTCAGCGAAGAGTAAGAGTACAGAATAAAAGGAAGGGGAACCGTATGGGGAAACAGCGTTGTTTTTCATCCCGTAGGGTAGCCCCTCTTTTTTTATTCTGTGGCGATTCGTTTTCACGGGTATCGCCATTAGCGTAATTCCCTGCGCCCGGCGCCCCTCTGCCCCTTCGTTTCTGCGGGCATGACGGCGGTGAATAACACGAATGTTAGCTTTCGTTTCGAGCGTGTCGGGCGTTCTTTATTCGCGTTGAGGAATACGCAACCTTTATGAAGCCGATTTTTAGCAGGGGACCTTCCCTGCAATTGCGACTTTTTCTTGCCGTCTTCACGGCGATGGCGATCATTATCGCCGATAGCCGCTTGGGGACGTTTCTCAAGATCCGTACCTATATGGATACGGCGGTCAGCCCGTTCTATTTCCTCGCCAACGGGCCGCGTGAAGTATTGGATAATGTCTCTGAATCGCTGGCGACCAAAAATCAGCTGGCGCTGGAAAACCGTGCGTTACGCCAGGAACTGCAACTGCGTAACAGCGATCTGCTGCTGCTCGGCCAACTGAAACAGGAAAACGCGCGTCTACGCGAACTGTTGGGGTCACCGCTGCGTCAGGACGAGCAGAAAATGGTGACCCAGGTGATTTCCGCAGGCACAGACCCCTATAGCGATCAGGTTGTGATTGATAAAGGGGCGGCGCACGGGGTCTACGAAGGGCAACCGGTTATCAGTGATAAAGGGGTGGTCGGACAGGTTGTCGCGGTCGGTCAGTTGACCAGCCGTGTGCTGCTGATCTGCGATGTTTCCCATGCGCTGCCGATTCAGGTGCTGCGCAATGATATCCGCGTGATTGCTGCAGGTAATGGCTGCACTGACGATTTGCAACTGGAGCATTTGCCCAACAACACCGATATTCGCGTCGGTGATGTGCTGGTGACATCCGGACTGGGTGGTCGTTTCCCTGAAGGGTATCCGGTGGGCGTCGTCTCCGAAGTGAAGGTGGATACGCAACGCGCCTACACCGTTATCAAGGCGCATCCTACTGCCGGTCTGCAACGTTTACGCTATCTGCTGTTGCTGTGGGGCGTTGACGATGTGTCGGGCAAAGGGTTGCCGCCGCAAGAAGTGCATCGTGTCGCCAACGAACGCTTGATGCAGATGATGCCCCAGGTTCTGCCCTCTCCCGATGAAATGGGCCCGCCGGCACCGCCTGCTGTCGCAGCACCTGCCGCGCAGCAGCAGGGCAACGCACAGCCGAAAAACGCCCCCGCGCGCAGTGCGTCTCAAGGTCAACAACCTCAACGTAATACGCCACCTGCTGCTACGCCAGCACAGGGAGGGCGCCAATGAACCGCTATCGCCGTCACGGCAACTGGATCATCTGGTTATCGTTCCTGATCGCCATGGTGCTGCAAATCATGCCGTGGCCGGATCAGTTCTATCATTTCCGGCCATCGTGGCTATCGCTGTTTCTGATTTATTGGGTAATGGCGTTACCGCATCGGGTTAACGTTGGTACCGGCTTTGTGCTGGGAATGGTGATGGACCTTGTTTTAGGATCCACGCTCGGCGTGCGTGCGCTGGCACTCAGCATTGTCGCCTATCTGGTGGCCTTCAAGTTTCAACTGTTCCGCAATATGGCGCTCTGGCAACAAGCCCTGATCGTTATGGTGCTTTCGCTGGTGATGGATCTGATTGTTTTTTGGGCAGAGTTCCTAGTAAGCAATGTGTCATTTAGGCCGGAAAATTTGTGGAACTGTGTGGTCGATGGCGTGTTGTGGCCTTGGCTATTCCTGTTGATGCGCAAAATTCGCCGTCAGTTCACAATACAATAATCAATAAGGGCGTAGTCCTTAACCGGAGCGCCTACAGTAGAATACGTAGAGTGACTACGTAGCGAGGATATATGACTGCGCTCTATCTGGCCTCGGGTTCACCGCGCCGCCGCGAACTTCTTACGTTGCTGGATATCCCTTTTGAACGGTTGCGTGTTGATGTTATCGAGCAGCAGGCAGCACATGAAACGGCAGAGGTCTATGTACGCCGTCTAGCGCAGGATAAAGCGCAGGCAGGGGTTGCTGCCGCACCGCAAGATTTGCCCGTGTTGGGGGCCGATACCATCGTGGTGCTGGAAGGACAGGTACTGGAAAAACCGCGCGACGAAGCCCATGCCGCGCACATCTTATCGATGCTTTCAGGGCGACAGCATCAGGTGATGACTGCGGTCACGTTGGCCGATCGTCGCACCCAGTGCGGCGCGCTGGTGGTGACCGACGTGACGTTTCGCGCGCTGACGCAGTAGGACATTACCCACTACGTTGCCAGCGGTGAGCCGATGGATAAAGCGGGAGCCTACGGCATTCAAGGTAAAGGCGGCTGTTTCGTTAAAGCGATCGCTGGCAGTTACCACGCGGTTGTCGGTTTTCCGCTGGTGGAAACCCATGAATTGTACAATCAGATTATAGCGTTACGAACGGCAGGAGCAGAAAATGACAGCTGAGTTATTGGTCAACGTGACGCCGTCGGAAACGCGCGTTGCCTACATTGACGGCGGAATACTGCAAGAGATCCATATTGAGCGCGAAGCGAAACGCGGCATCGTGGGCAATATCTATAAAGGCCGTGTCAGCAGGGTATTGCCGGGCATGCAGGCCGCGTTCGTGGATATCGGGCTGGATAAAGCGGCGTTTTTGCACGCGTCAGACATCATGCCCCATACTGAATGCGTGGCCGGGGAAGAACAGAAAAACTTCCACGTGCGCGATATTGCTGAACTGGTGCGCCAGGGGCAGGACTTGGTGGTGCAGGTGGTGAAAGACCCGCTCGGTACCAAAGGTGCCCGACTGACCACCGATATTACGCTGCCATCGCGCTATCTGGTTTTCATGCCCGGCGCGGCCCACGTTGGGGTTTCACAGCGTATTGAAAGTGAAGTGGAACGTGAACGCCTGAAGAAAATCGTCAGTGAATATTGCGACGAGCAGGGCGGGTTTATTATCCGCACAGCGGCAGAGGGGATTGGGGAAGATGAGCTTTCTTCAGACGCTGCGTTCCTCAAACGCCTGTGGACCAAAGTCAGCGAGCGTAAAAAGCGTAACCAGACCAAATGTAAGCTGTACGGTGAAGTGGCGCTGGCGCAGCGTATCCTGCGTGATTTTGCCGGTGCGGCGTTGGATCGCATCCGCATCGACTCCCGTCTGACTTATGACGCGCTGCTGGAGTTCACCACGGACTATATTCCGGAAGCCACCAATAAGCTGGAGCATTACGCCGGACGCCAGCCGATTTTCGATCTCTATGACGTGGAGAATGAAATTCAGCGTTCGCTGGACAGAAAGGTTGAGCTGAAATCCGGTGGTTATCTGATCATCGATCAAACCGAGGCGATGACGACGATAGACATCAATACCGGGGCCTTTGTCGGTCATCGCAATCTGGATGAGACCATCTTTAACACCAATATCGAAGCGACGCAGGCCATTGCCCGCCAACTGCGGCTGCGCAACCTGGGTGGTATTATCATTATCGATTTCATCGACATGAGTAATGAGGACCACCGTCGCCGGGTGCTGCACTCTCTGGAGCAGGCGCTCGCCAAAGATCGGGTTAAAACCAGTATTAACGGCTTCTCTCAACTAGGATTAGTGGAGATGACGCGCAAGCGCACTCGTGAGAGCATTGAACATGTGCTGTGTCATCAGTGCCCGACTTGCCATGGTCGCGGCAGGGTGAAAAGCGTCGAGACTGTTTGCTATGAAATCATGCGTGAAATTGTGCGGGTGCACCATGCCTATGACACTGATCGCTTCCTGGTGTACGCATCGCCTGCGGTGGCTGAGGTATTGAAAAGCGAAGAGTCCCACGCCCTGGCAGAAGTGGAAATTTTTGTCGGTAAACAGGTCAAGGTGCAGATTGAGCCGTTGTACAGCCAGGAACAGTTTGATGTGGTGATGATGTAGTCCCCATGTCGATGATAAACCGAACAGAATGACTTCCCCGCGTCGCCTGCGACGAAGATCAAGGAGAATAGTGTGAGGCGACTGCCCGGCCTATTGCTGATGACGGGTGCTACGATTGTTGTTGTCGTGGCGCTGATCGTCAGTGGTTTACGATTAGCGATGCCGCAGCTCGATCGTTTTCGGCCGCAAATCATGGCGTGTGTTACGTCGACGACGGGCGTATCGGTTGACGCGCGACGCCTTACTGGCAGTTTGGCTTCTTTTGGTCCGACGCTTTCGATCGATGGCCTGACAAGCGAGTCTCCTGCTGCGCGCTGGCGGGCAGAGCGCATCACGCTCGCGCTGGATGTGTGGCAGTCATTGCTGCATGCGCGATGGCAGTTTCGCGATCTGACGTTCCACCGCGTGCACTTGACTCTGGATGCCACATTGACCGGGCAGCGGGCCGACGGTAGCCTGATCGAAACCGATCGTCTCAGTACACTGTTCCTCCAGCAGTTCGATCATTTCGATCTGCGCGACAGCCGCCTCTCTTTCCTCACGCCTTCTGGCGATCGTGCGGAGCTCGCCATCCCACAATTGACCTGGTTGAACCGCAACAATCGACATCGTGCCGAAGGGCAAATCAGCCTGTCGAGTTTCAATGGGCAGCACGGCGTGGTGCAGGTACGCATGGATTTGCAGGCGATTCAGGGTCATCTGAATGACGGCACGGTGTACCTACAGGCTGACAATATTGATATGAAGCCCTGGATCAGCCGATGGCTAAAAAATAATACCGGGCTGGATAGCGCCAATTTCAATCTTGCAGCCTGGTTGCAGGTGCGCAGCGGAGCGCTGGTTGCCAGCGATGTCTTTTTGGCCCAGGGCTCGGCAGCCTGGAAAGAAGGAGACAACATCCATCGTCTGAGCGTAGACGAACTGGCACTGCATGCCACGCGGGAAGGTGAAGGCTGGCAGGTTGCCGTGCCTGTCTTGAATTTGGCTACGGACGGTGTTGCCTGGCCGAAAGGGAGTCTGGCGGCGAGCTGGATACCCGCGTCGTCGGCAGAACAACAAGATATGCTGCGGGTGCGTGCCAGTGAACTGAGCCTGGCACGTTTGCGTGATTTGTTGCCGCTGCTGTCCACGGTGACGCCCGAGCTTAAAACGCGCTGGGAGGCGCTGCAACCGGAAGGGCTTCTGACACAACTGGACCTTGATATTCCCTTAAAACAACCGGAAAAAAGTCGTTTTCAAGCGGCATGGCGCGATCTGCGCTGGAAAGCGTGGGAATGGTTGCCGGGCGGCGAAAAGCTGGCTGGCACGCTGAGTGGCAGCGTCGAACGCGGGCGCGTCACCTTTGCGTTGCCGCAAACTGTACTGCCCAGCGGTAATCAGTTCCGGGCACCGTTCGAGATTCAGCAGGCAAACGGTGCGGTAGATTGGATCAATGCCGCCGACGGCTGGGAAGTGTGGAGTAAAGGGCTGAATGTGCAGGCACGTGCGCTACAGGCTCAGGGCGATTTTCAATACCGTCACCCGGTGAATGGGGAGCCACGTCTGGATATTCTGGCGGTAATTCGGCTAGCCAATGCCTCTGAAGCCTGGCGTTACTTCCCAGAACCGCTGATTGGTGCGCCACTGGTGAACTACTTGAACCGTGCGTTAAAAGGGGGGCACGTCGACAACGCCACGCTGATTTTTGCCGGTAACCCGTCGCATTTCCCCTTTGAGCATAACGAAGGTCAGTTTCAGGTATGGGTGCCGCTACGCGCGGCTACCTTTGAATTTGAAGCAGGCTGGCCCGTGCTGTCACCGTTGGATATCGATCTCAATTTTGCCAACAACGGCTTGTGGATGTCCGCGCCATCAACGCAGTTAGGGAATGTTGCCGGCAGAAATATTCTTGCCGCCATCCCTGACTACAGCAAGGAAAAGTTGCTGATTGATGGCGAACTTCAAGGGGAAGGGCCCGATGTCGGACACTATTTTGAACAAACACCGCTCAAGGACAGCGTGGGGAGTGCGTTAAAGCAACTGCAAATTGGCGGTAACGTCAATGGTACGCTGCACCTCGATATTCCCTTGGCACACGGCGCGGTAGAAGCCAGTGGCGATATTCAACTCAGTAACAATAGCCTGTATATCAACCCGCTGAATAGCACGCTAAAACAGCTCAAAGGACGCTTCCATTATCGCAGTGGCACCCTGAACAGCGATGATATTGCTGCTAACTGGTTAGGGCAGCCCGTCACGTTCAGTTTCAATACCGAAGAGCAGGAAAAAGCTTTTCTGGTAAAGGTGGTGCTGAAGGGTGAATGGGCACCAGCGCTGTTCCCCGGTCTGCCAAAAACATTGCAAACCGCACTGTCGGGAACCGCCGCCTGGCGTAGCGATGTAACGGTGAATCTACCCTATAAAGGCGTTGATACCTATGAGGTCAGCGTTGATGCCGACCTAAAAAATGTAAGCACTCGCTTACATGAGCCGCTCAATAAAGCACAGGGGACGCCGGTGCCGCTTAAGATTGCAGCCAAAGGGGATCTAAAAGGGTTCACGCTTGCAGGTAGTCTGGGAAAAACGGCACAGTTTAACAGCCAGTGGTTATTGAGTGGCGATGTGCTGACGCTAGCGCGCGCAATCTGGCAGCAGGGGGCACAAACCTCTCCCACGTTGCCGGAACAGTCTGAACTGGTGTTGGCTCTGCCCGCGCTGGATGCGGAGCGTTGGTTAGGATTACTGCCCGCCCTGCGTGGTGATACCGTCTTGCGCAAAGGGGCGCAAAGCAATCTCCATGTGCCGGAAAGTGTGACGCTGCGTACGCCCGCGCTGAAACTGCTCGGTCAGCAGTGGCATGACGTGGTACTCAATAGCCGCAATACGCCGCAGGGTAATGAAATTCACACTACCGGGCGTGAGATTGATGCTAATTTGACGGTCCCGCAGAGCGGCATGTGGCGCGCGGATATTCGCTATCTCTACTACAACCCGCAGTGGAAAGGGGATGAAGCAACCAACCCCGTAGCGCTGGCGGAGAATAAATCACCGCTCAATGACCCCAGCATCCGCTTTGAAGACTGGCCCGCGTTGCAGCTTGCCTGCGGGGAATGCTGGATTGCCGGGCAGAACCTGGGCCAAATAACGGCGACGCTGCAACCAGAAAAAGATAAGCTGACGCTCAGTGAGTGTGTGATCGATACTGGCAAATCCAAGCTGACTGCCAGCGGCAGTTGGCAGGAGAATGCCGAAGGAGTTCGCACCGCACTCAAAGGGCGTTTGACGGGCGGTACGCTGGAGCAAAATGCCGACTGGTTTGGTATTGATACGCCGCTGCGCGCAGCGACCTTTGATGTTGACTATGATCTCTATTGGCGTGGTTCGCCGTGGGCACCACATCTGGCGAGCCTGAGCGGTATTTTGCACACGCGTATTGGCAAGGGCGATATTGTCAATGCGGGTACTGGTCAAGCGGGACGCTTGCTGCGTCTGGTGAGCTTTGATGCGTTACTGCGCAAATTGCAGTTTGATTTTAGCGATACCTTTGGTAAGGGCTTCTATTTTGATTCCATCCGTAGCACGGCTTGGATTAAAGACGGCGTGTTGCATACCGACGATCTGCTGGTAGACGGATTGGAAGCAGATATCGCCATGAAGGGCAGTGTCGATCTTGCTAACCGCCAAATTGCCATGGAAGCGGTGATTGCACCGGAAATTTCAGCCACGGTGGGTGTGGCTACCGCCTTTGTGGTCAACCCGGTGATTGGTGCTGCCGTGTTTGCGGCCAGCAAGGTGCTGGCACCGCTCTGGAACAAAATCTCGCTGATTCGCTACCAGATTCATGGCAGCCTGGATCAGCCTACGATTAAGGAAGTCCTGCGTGAGCAGCAAAAAAATGCGGTGCAGGAGCTGCGTTAATACGCCAGCATAGTGATGGCCCCCGTGCCATTTATTCATTGGTTTCATGTGAACTAAAGTGGAAAAAATATGAGTCTTTCGTTTGTCAGTGAACAGTTACTCACTGCTAACAACTTGAGCCAGCAAGACCTGTTCTCGGTGTTAGAGGTATTGAATGAACGTCGCCTGGATTATGCCGATCTCTATTTTCAATCCAGTTACCATGAATCCTGGGTGTTGGAAGACCTCATCATTAAAGATGGCTCTTACAATATAGATCAAGGGGTCGGTATTCGCGCGGTAAGCGGGGAAAAAACCGGGTTTGCCTATGCAGACCAAATCACGCTCAATGCGCTGCACCAAAGCGCCCAAGCAGCGCGTAGCATCGTGCGCGAGCAGGGCACTGGCCGCGTTCGCACACTGGGGGAAAACGCTCATCGTGCGCTGTATCCGCAGCTCAATCCGCTGGACAGCCTGAGCCGTGAAGAGAAACTGGCACTGCTGCAACGCGCAGACAGTGTGGCGCGCACGGCCGATGCCCGCGTGCAGGAAGTGAGCGTCAGCCTGACCGGTGTCTATGAATACGTGTTGGTGGCGGCAACCGACGGCACGCTGGCCGCTGATGTGCGTCCGTTGGTGCGCCTGTCGATCAGCGTGCTGGTTGAGCAGGATGGTAAACGTGAACGCGGTGCCAGCGGCGGTGGCGCGCGCGTGGGTTACGACTACTTCTGGCAAGTGGTGGACGGAGAAGCGCGGGTGGAGGCCTGGGCGAAAGAAGCGGTGCGTATGGCGCTGGTCAACCTTTCCGCTGTTGCTGCGCCTGCGGGTACGATGCCGGTGGTACTGGGCGCTGGCTGGCCGGGTGTGCTGCTGCATGAAGCTGTCGGACACGGACTGGAAGGGGATTTTAACCGCCGTGGCACGTCGGTGTTCAGCGGGCAGATGGGCAAGCTGGTTGCCTCTGAACTGTGTACCGTGGTGGATGATGGTACGCTGGAAGGACGCCGCGGTTCGCTGGCGATGGATGACGAAGGCGTGGCCGGGCAATACAACGTGCTGATTGAGAACGGTGTGCTGAAAGGTTACATGCAAGACAAGCTCAACGCGCGTTTGATGGGGGTGGCGCCGACCGGTAATGGTCGCCGCGAGTCTTATGCCCATTTGCCGATGCCACGCATGACCAATACTTACATGTTGGCGGGTAAATCGACGCCGGAAGAGATTATTTCCAGCGTGGAATACGGTTTATATGCGCCTAACTTTGGCGGTGGCCAAGTGGATATTACCTCCGGCAAGTTCGTGTTCTCAACCTCCGAAGCCTATCTGATTGAAAATGGTAAAGTCACGACGCCGGTTAAAGGGGCAACCCTGATTGGCTCGGGTATCGAAGCCATGCAGCAGATATCCATGGTGGGTAACGATTTGGCATTGGATAAAGGCGTTGGCGTGTGTGGCAAAGAGGGCCAAAGCCTACCCGTTGGCGTTGGGCTGCCGACGCTGAAACTGGACAGCATGACGGTGGGCGGTACGGCGTAATTCTGCGCAATTTTCACCGCCATGCTATTGCAAAAACGCGTGGCGGTGGTTACTCAATTCCAGGGTGTGATAGGGTTGCTTCGACGATATCACAATTGCCGTTGCTGGCGATATTGACTCGTGCCTTCGCGTGTAAACAGGGATATTTTGAATTGGGAAAATGTTCTTGATAAACAGAGTGATGATAAGCATCAAGGTTTTGAAATAAATGTATTTCTACAGAGATATTCCCCTTACCATCTAAAGAAAAAGATGTCTTTTTACTCGGACTTCCGACAATTGGCATCTCCTTTGATCGTGCATTTATTTGCTGTATTATGGCTTTGTTGAATAAATCAGAACTTGTAACGACTGCGCCCCATACGGGTCGATTGTTACGTGATGCGAATACTGTTCGGCATTCCTAATAGCGTGATCCGGTTAAGCGCTTTGACCATGGCCATGGCTTCACCCAC
>NZ_JAHWCO010000466.1:0-8548 GCF_020054415.1 Candidatus Symbiopectobacterium sp.
GACCATATCTGAGTAGTGGAGCGGTCGTCCACGCCGTTCAGTAGTGTTTTTTCCGTCCATGCAGCAATAGCTGATTCATCTAGCCATACGGTTAGAGAACCGCGCTGCTTGAGGGCCTTGTTATAAGAGGGCCAGTTGGTGATTTTAAAATTTTGTTTTGCCACGGAGACCTGATTTTGAAACAACTGCGGTGATCTGCTCCGATGATTACCCAAAAGTTCTATTTATTCAACAAAGCCTCACAGGAGATGTCTGTTCCCAAAATGGGCATCTTACATCAACTTTAGCCACTGTATTCCACATCCAAAACCGGATATTTCACACTGCAATCAACATATTGAATACACGACCCAAAATAGACACATTTTTATCAACGAAGGGGACTAATAAAGTTGGCATTTTCCTATACGCTCATTAGGATAGGGAGTAAGTTTGCTCTTATTAGCGTGAATGTCGCGGGGCAACCCTTTACTGCTCGCTTTGCCATCAAAAGGAACAGCGAGCAGGTATTATGTTTGGCGTTTTTTGGAGATAACATGCGCACACTGTGGCGAATCTTTAGCGAACTCTTCAAGTGGACTTGGCGTCTGCTCAATTTCACCCGCGAGTTTATTCTTAACCTGTTTCTGGTTGTGTTGATTCTGGGGGGTATCGGTGTTTATGCGCAGTTTAAAAATGCACCGACCCAAACGCCTCACGGCGCGCTGCTCGTTGATATCACTGGCGTTGTCGTCGATAAGCCGACGGTCAATAATAAACTGCGTCAGTTGGGCAGAGAATTTTTTGGTGCTTCCAGCAACCGCCGTCAGGAAAATTCGCTGTTTGATATTGTTAACACTATTCGTCAGGCTAAAACCGACAGCAATATTACCGGTATGGTGCTTGATCTGAGTGATTTCGTCGGTGCCGACCAACCCTCTCTGCAATATATTGGCAAGGCATTGCGTGAATTCCGCGACAGCGGCAAGCCCATTTTTGCGATCGGCGACAGTTACAGCCAAACGCAATACTATCTGGCCAGTTTCGCGACCAGTATTTCACTCACCCCGCAGGGTAACGTCGATCTGCGCGGTTTCGCCACCAATGGCCTCTATTACAAATCGCTGCTGGAAAAGCTGGATGTAACCAGTCACGTATTCCGCGTCGGTACCTACAAATCTGCGGTAGAGCCTTTCCTGCGTGACGATATGTCCCCCGAAGCGCGCGAAGCCGATATGCGCTGGGTCGGTGGATTGTGGCAAAACTACCTGAATACGGTTGCAGCAAACCGCCAAATTACACCGCAACAGCTGTTCCCCGGTGCCAGCGCGATTATTGCTGGCCTTCAGGCTGTGCAAGGCGATCCGGCACGCTATGCGCTGGAAAACAAACTGGTGGACGAAGTGGCATCACGTTCGGTCATCGAACAGAAGCTGGTAAAAGCCTTCGGCTGGGACACCAAAAATCAGAGCTTCAACTACACCAGCATTTACGACTACACCGAAAAACCGAACAATCAAAGCGGCGCAGAAATTGCGGTGATCTTTGCCAGCGGCTCTATTGTTGATGGTCCAGAAACCCCGGGGGTAGTCGGTGGTGATACCACGGCGGCTCAAATTCGTCAGGCCAGACTGGATCCTAAAATCAAGGCTATAGTGCTGCGCGTCAATAGCCCCGGAGGCAGCGTAACCGCTTCAGAGAAGATTCGCTCTGAGTTGATGGCCGTACGTCTGGCTGGCAAACCGATCGTGGTATCCATGGGCGGTATGGCCGCGTCCGGCGGATACTGGATTTCCACACCAGCGAACGCCATCATCGCCAGTCCGAGCACCCTGACGGGTTCGATTGGGATATTTGGCGTGATCACCACGTTTGAAAATACCCTTGGCGCTATCGGCGTACATACCAATGGTGTGGCAACGTCGCCATTAGCAGATCTCAGCATCACCAAAACGCTGCCGCCCGAGTTTGCGCAGATGATGCAAATCAGCATCGAGCGGGGTTATAAAAACTTCGTCGAACTGGTCGCGCAATCACGTAAGAAAAGCACGGAAGAGATTGATAAAATCGCCCAGGGGCACGTATGGACCGGTGACGATGCCAAGACCAACGGGTTGGTCGATCAACTGGGTGACTTTGACGACGCGGTCAAAAAAGCCGCTGAACTGGCCAAGCTGGGCCAATACCAGCTCAACTGGTTTGAAGAGCAGCCAAGCCTGCTGGATATGATGCTAAACCGCGTCAACGCCGCTGCCCATGCTTGGTTACCGGCCCGACTTCAGGCCATGTTACCTGCTCCGGTAGCGCAGTTGGCTGAGGTGTTGCAAGCACAACCTGCGTTGCTCAATACATTTAACGATCCGCAACATCGCTATGCCCTTTGCATGGCCTGCGGTGAAGTGAAATAAACATCGTCACTCAGGATTTTCCCTCAGCCCGGCTTATGTCGGGCTGTTTTTCATCTTTTTAATAAGAACAGCATGCAAAAGAAATCCATTTATGTCGCGTATACCGGCGGTACCATAGGTATGCAACGTTCTGCCAATGGTTACATTCCGGTTTCAGGTCACCTGCAACAACAGCTGGCCAACATGCCTGAGTTTCATCGCCAGGAGATGCCTGATTTTACCATCCATGAATATGACCCGCTGATTGACTCCTCCGACATGACCCCTGCCGATTGGCAGACTATCGCTGAGGATACTCAACAGCATTATGATGAGTATGACGGCTTCGTGATTCTGCACGGCACCGATACCATGGCCTTCACAGCATCTGCTCTCTCCTTCATTATGGAGAATTTGGCGAAACCACTCATTGTGACAGGGTCACAAATTCCGTTGGCCGAATTGCGTTCTGATGGGAAAACCAACCTACTCAATGCGCTTTATGTCGCGGCTAATCACCCGGTGAGTGAAGTCAGCCTGTTTTTCAATAACAAGTTACTGCGCGGTAACCGCACCACGAAAGCCCATGCTGACGGTTTTGATGCGTTCGCTTCCCCCAACTTCCCGACGCTGCTGGAGGCAGGTATTCACATACGCCGCCTGGTGTCAGCGCAGTCGGAACTCCCCAGCGCACCGCTGATCGTACATCCTATTACCCCACAACCGATCGGCGTGATTACCGTCTATCCAGGGATTTCAGCGGACGTAGTGCGTAACTTCCTGCGCCAGCCGGTCAAGGCGCTGATATTGCGTTCTTATGGTGTAGGTAACGCCCCACAAAGCCCAGCGCTACTGGACGAACTGCGTCAAGCATCGGCGCGCGGTATTGTTGTTGTTAACCTCACTCAGTGCATTTCCGGACGGGTTAATATGGAGGGCTACGCCACTGGAAATGCTCTGGCGCAGGCTGGCGTGATCAGTGGTTTTGATATGACAGTGGAAGCCGCGCTGACTAAACTGCATTATCTGCTGAGCCGACCTGATTTAACCTCTGATAGCATTCGGCAGTTAATGCAACAAGACCTGCGCGGTGAATTGACCCAAGACGCATAACCCGGATGCTGGAGCGAGCTGCCATGAACCATACCGCCATGAACCATGCCCTGCTGTTGGTTGATTTGCAGAATGATTTTTGTCCGAACGGCGCACTGCCTGTCGCACAGGGTGATGTCACCATCGATGTTGCCAATGTAGCGATAGCGGCAGCACGGAAAGCCGGGATACTCATCATCGCCAGCCAAGACTGGCATCCTGCCAATCATCTGAGCTTCGCCGACAATAACCCTGGTGCTGTCGTGGGAGAGCGTGGTGAACTGGCAGGATTAGCGCAAACATGGTGGCCAGTACACTGCGTACAGGGCACGCGAGGTGCGGAGTTTCACCCGCGCCTTCATCATGAGGCGTTTGATGCGGTGATACAGAAAGGCACTCAGCATGACATTGACAGTTACAGCGCTTTTTTCGACAACGGCAAACGCGCCGCCACCGCACTGGATAACCTGTTACGCCAACGTGGCATCACGCGTTTGACCATCATGGGGCTGGCAACGGACTACTGCGTAAAATTTACCGTGCTAGATGCGTTGGAACTCGGGTATGACGTGTTGATCGTTGAAGAGGGCTGTCGCGGGGTGAATCTCCAACCAGATGATAGCGAAGCAGCGCTGGCCGACATGGTGGCTCACGGAGTACGCCGTATTAGCCTAGCCGACGTTATCGCGGCATTAGCACACCACCCCACATAACGCAGAGTCCCTGTGCATTCAGGGACCTCGGTTACTGACGTTCTCGCTGAATCAGGTTGTCTATGACAAACGCCTGCTTCAGCTCTTGCTTACTTTTCATCACCAACTCACCGTCGGTATTGATGGTCATGTGTTCCGCGTCAACGTTGTGGCGTGATTGCCATAACATCACAATTTTCAGGCAATTTTCTTTTTGCTCCAGCGTCAACGGTACGCCATCAGTCCATTTTCCCAGCTCCACTGCGGTTGCTAGGAGTTGGTAGATATCCGGCGTCAGCGCCGTCACAACTTCATCAAGCTGTTTGTCGAGCATCGTTATTGCCACCCTGTTATTGCTATTTTTCACAAAACCCAGTAATCCGAAACGCTTTAGCTACAGCTACTATCCTTAACCGTCAGCCATCCACTTTCTCACCGTCGGTGCCATCGATAAAGCTCAACGAGGCCGAGTTAACACAGTAACGCTCGCCGGTGGTTTGCGGACCATCGGGGAACACATGCCCCAAATGGGCATCGCATTTACCGCAGCGAATTTCGATACGGTGAATGTTATGCGAAAAATCTTCCAGATAACGGATTGCCCCCTTAGCCACGGGCCGATCAAAGCTGGGCCAGCCGCATCCAGAGTCATATTTGTTGTCGGAGTAAAACAGCGCGCTTTGGCAGCACAGGCAGTGATATACCCCAGTGCGTTTATTATGCAACAGTTTGCCTGAATAGGCAGGCTCAGTGCCGCGTTGCTGCGTCACGTACTGTTGCATCTCCGTCAACGTTCCCTTGCCTGCCGTTGCAGACGTTGAAGCTGGCTTATCCATGATTGTCTCGTCATCATTTTTGTTTGGCATGACCTAGTTTAACAAGAATTAACATCCTCATAACGTTTTTTCCGACTAAAATATGGAGTAACCGACCAAGGCTCCAGTAATTGCGATATCCATCACATTTGTTGGGCCTGCGTGCTTTATATTGGTGCAAACGCTCCCATTTAAGGGAAAGATGTTCCTAAGTTTCATTACTGCGCTTTTTCGTGCAACTGTTGCGCATCAGATTTGACTTGCAGCAACTATTGACACGATTCCGCTTGACGCTCAGCAAGGTTTTTGTAATTTTACAACCAACCTTTATTCACTAACCATAGCTGGTGGAATATATGACTATCAAAGTAGGTATCAACGGTTTTGGCCGCATCGGCCGCATTGTTTTCCGTGCTGCTCAGAAACGTTCTGACATTGATATCGTTGCAATCAACGACCTGTTGGACGCTGACTACATGGCTTATATGCTGAAATACGACTCAACTCACGGCCGTTTTGACGGCACCGTTGAAGTGAAAGACGGTCAGCTGATTGTTAACGGCAAAAAAATCCGCGTTACCGCAGAAAGAGATCCGGCTAACCTGAACTGGGACGAAGTTGGTGTTGACGTGGTTGCAGAAGCAACCGGTATCTTCCTGACTGACGAAACTGCACGTAAGCACATCACCGCTGGCGCGAAAAAAGTGGTTCTGACTGGCCCGTCCAAAGACAACACTCCGATGTTCGTTCGTGGTGCTAACTTTGAAAAATATGCCGGACAAGATATCGTTTCCAACGCATCTTGCACCACTAACTGCTTGGCACCGCTGGCAAAAGTAATCAACGACAACTTCGGCATTATCGAAGGTCTGATGACCACTGTTCACGCCACTACTGCTACCCAGAAAACCGTTGATGGCCCGTCTCATAAAGACTGGCGCGGCGGCCGCGGCGCATCCCAGAACATCATCCCGTCCTCTACGGGTGCAGCCAAGGCTGTAGGTAAAGTTCTGCCGGAACTGAACGGCAAACTGACCGGTATGGCGTTCCGCGTTCCGACCCCGAACGTTTCTGTGGTTGACCTGACTGTTCGTCTGGAAAAAGCAGCAACTTACGAAGAAATCAAGAAGGCTATCAAAGCCGCTTCTGAAGGCGAGTTGAAAGGCGTTCTGGGCTACGTTAAAGATGACGTGGTTTCCACCGATTTCAACGGCGAAATTCTGACGTCTGTGTTCGATGCCAAAGCCGGTATCGCACTGAACGACAACTTTGTGAAACTGGTTTCCTGGTATGACAACGAAACTGGCTACTCTAACAAAGTACTGGACCTGATCGCCCACATCTCCAAATAAGGCGACGGTGCGATAAGCGATGCAAGGGGCGACATGATCTCGCCCTTTTTATTAGCTGCGTTCCGCCATGATGCAACACGAAATACAAATAAAACAATGTAACATCATGAACGATAAAATTTTTCACTTCCCATCAAATCTGAAATTTCATCCACACTCAGTCAACGCTAGGTAGACCAACTGCCGGTCATTGTCGTTGATCATCCGCAGGTACGCGCAGCCGTCACGCTGCAAGGCGCCCATCTGCTGCATTGGCAGCCGCAAGGTGAAGTCCCAGTGCTGTGGTTGAGCGACAACACGCCGTTCGCAGAAGGCGTCGACATTCGCGGTGGTGTGCCGATCTGCTTTCCATGGTTTTGCCCGTTTACTGCAGTGGGAATTCACCGCGCACCGTGAAGATACCAACGGCGTTGATTTGACTTTCACCCTGCGTGATACGCCGGAGACGTTGGCAAGCTGGCCGCACGCTTTTACGCTGACTGCGCGCTACAAGCTGGGTAAAACTTGCACGATCGAGTTAGAAGCGCAGGGTGATTACAGCATCACCAGCGCCCTGCACACCTACTTCCAGATTGGTGACATTGACCATATCCGCGTCAGCGGTTTTGGCGATACCTTTATCGATAAGCTCAATCAAGGCAAGTTGACGACGTAAGGTGGCGATCTGACGTTCACTGAGCGCACCGATCGCATCTATACGCATCCGCAAGCAGTGAGCAGCATCGTGGACCCAACGCTGAAACGCACTATTGACGTGCACCACACGCACCACAGAGATGCGGTTGCCTGGAACCCGGCGGCGGAACTGTCTAAAACCATCACCGACATGCCGGATGACGGTTATAAAACCTTTGTCTGCGTGGAAACGGCTCGTGTGACTCAGCCGTTTGTTGCCACCCCCGCCGCACCAGCGCGTTTGACCACGGTGATTAGCGTAACACTTTGATCAGCAAAACGGGTTTGCTTCGATAGATCCGAAATCGCCGCTCGCAGGCGGCGCTAACACGTAATGTTTAACTGCCCTATCCCGCTACACAACATCCAACGACTGCTTACTGGTCGGTGCAGGAAAAGCGACATCCAGCGCAGCAATATCACCACTATCCAATTCCAACGTGAGCGCGCGGGCGTTTTCTTCAACATGGGGCACCGAACTCGCTTTAGGAATGGCAATCACGCCGGGTTGTCGCAATACCCAAGCCAGCATAATTTGTGCAGGCGTCGCCTGGTATTTGTGCGCCATGCGCATTATCACAGGATGAAAAAACAGGTTGCGGCGCAGCGTACCTGCTTGTGCTAATGTGCAGTAGGCCATCATAGGCACGGCGCGTGCCTGACACCATGGCAGCAAATCAAACTCGATACCGCGCGAAACAACATGATAAAGCACCTGATTAGTCATGCAGCGCTCACCGCCTGACAAGGACCAGAGTTCATTCATGTCTGCCACGTCCAGATTGGATACACCCCACTGACGAATCTTGCCGGCCTGTTGCAGCGCCTCCATCGCCGTGATGGTTTCTTCCAACGGGATACCGCCACGCCAGTGCAGCAGGTATAAATCCAGCACATCGGTTTGCATCCGTTTCAGGCTGCATTCACAGGCTTCAATCGTACGCGTGCCGCCCGCATTGTGGTGATAGACCTTGGGGACCAGAAATGCTTCGTCGCGCCGCCCGCGCAGTGCAGCCCCCACCACGTTCTCCGCACCGCCGTCGGCGTACATTTCTGCGGTATCGATAAGCCTAAGTCCGAGATCAAGACCCGCCTGCAAGGCTTTTATTTCACGCGCCTTCTCACTGGCAGCTTCCCCCATAAACCACGTACTCTGCCCAACAGCGGGCAGCGTTGAACCATCAGGAAATCGAATCTGTCGGGTTGCCATCGCTATCCTCCTTGCATTCTGTTGAATACCCTAGCTGAGCCGTCGCGCACCATAAACGTGCAAATGGGGTGAAATCACCCCATTATTGTGCAGCACTTGCCCTGCTTTAGCGCATCAGGTGCTAGAAGCGATAGCTCACACCCGCGCCAAACACCATGGTATAGCTGCGATCGACCATCGTGCTCTCTTTCACTTCATCCGACAGGCGGGTCGTGTATTCAATGAGTTGATGTAGCATCAAACGTAGTACTCGCGTTCGATGTAAGTACCGATGATCCTATCGTGCATTTCGGATGATTTTGAATATCCGAGCGTCTTGCGATTGAGCCGTTGCAATCGGTTACGC
>NZ_JAHWCO010000612.1:0-1022 GCF_020054415.1 Candidatus Symbiopectobacterium sp.
CGCTGCTTGAGGGCCTTGTTATAAGAGGGCCAGTTGGTGATTTTAAAATTTTGTTTTGCCATGGAGACCTGATTTTGAAACAACTGTGGTGATCTGCTCCGATGATTACCCAAAAGTTCTATTTATTCAACAAAGCCCATTACGGCAACAATATCGGCCTGTTTGTAGACGATGGCGCAGTAAGCGCCGGAAATAATCATCAGCCCGTTGCCGCCGAGAAAACTGATAAAGCTGGCGCTGACGGCGATGCGGCCGCTGCTTGCCAGGCGTGTCCAGTTGGTGGCCTGCGTTGCACCACTGGCGAAGGTGCCGAACACCATGGTGATAGCGGCGAAAAAGCTCATGGTTTGGTCTGGTACCATTTTCGCCAGTCCTTGCCAGCCGCCGACGTCATGTGTGGCAATCCACATGGAGAGAATCAGCATCACAAACATCAGTGGTACCGAGATGCGTGACAGCGCATCCAGCCCTTTGTAGCCGACGATGGCGGTAAGGCATAAGCAGAGGCCCAACAGCACCATCAATAGCGATGTTACGCTCTTTGGCAGCGCCAGCAGCTTGACCAGCGCAATCGCTACGGTGGCGGTTCCCCAGGCATACCAACCCAGTTCGGCAAAACAGAGCAGAAAATCAGAGAGTTTGCTGCCATGTTCTCCGAAGCAAAAACGGCACATCAGCACCGAGTTCAGGCTGCTGCGCGCGGCGATCAGTGCCAGTGCGGCAGCATAAGTGGCCAGCAAGACATTACCGATAATTGCCACCCACAGCATATCGACGATATTGAATGCGACGCAGATTTTTCCGCCAGCAAACATGGTGCCGGTAAAAAAGGTAAAGCTGAACAACACCATGGAGAGGCTTTGTTGAATAAATAGAACTTTTGGGGGCTTTGTTGAATAAATAGAACTTTTGGGTAATCATCGGAGCAGATCACCACAGTTGTTTCAAAATCAGGTCTCCATGGCAAAACAAAATTTTAAAATCACCAACTGGCCCTCTTATAACAAGGCCCTCAAGCAGCG
>NZ_JAHWCO010000073.1:0-3480 GCF_020054415.1 Candidatus Symbiopectobacterium sp.
GTGAAATAATGTCGCCATTGACCGTTCCGCCGGTACGTTTATCCAGTGCATTTTTTGCACAATCTACCGTTTCCGTTAAACCGAGGTTCTTCACAAATTGATTTTTATCTGGGATATCCGCGCCGTTCTGGTCTTTCGCCAACGCGCCAACATCCACGGGGCCCAGTGTGATATCTGCCGTTAGTGGCTTGCTGTTGACCTTGCGCCCTGCGGGTACACGGCCCTCGGCGTTATTGTTGGCATTGGCGGCGGCCGTTGTGGCGACGGTCACTCTGGTATCCGTCTCGGTCTTGGTGTACGCACCGACATCATCGGCACTCAATGTAATATCTGCCTTCAGCGCCTTACCGTTCACCTTGCGCCCGGATGGTACCCGTCCATTGGCATTATCGTTCGCCGCTTTCACTGCTTTGGGCGTGGCGGCCAGCGTTTCGCTGGCGCTGTCGGTCGCACTGCTCAGTTGCACAAAACCTTTTACCTCAAGCGTTGCATCGGGATACTTACGGCCTTTTTCATGGGTGGCGATGGCCTCATCCACATAGCCACGCGTTGCCAGCACTACCGCCGGATCAATCTTGAGAGATACCGTTTCTGCACTGGAGACAATCAAAATCATGCACACGGTCTGAATGCGTCCGCTGCCTTCCTGCAACTGTGGCTTATAGGTTTCAGGGCAGTTGGCAACCGCAATCAAATTACCTTCAGCATCAAACAGACCGAGTTCACGGATCCAGAATCCCCCTTCGTTCTCAGGGATCACCTGCTCGGCAATAATCTGATTGGTGCTGTTGGGATCGATGCGCAGGCTATTGATGGCCGCGCGACGTGTCTCGTTAATCAGTTTGGTCTGTGACGGGTTTGGTGTTGGCAGTACACCGCCACCGTCACCGACGGCCATATGGGTGATATCCAGACGTGAACCGAGCGCTGTCGCGCTTGCCAGTCTGGCCGCGCCAATGTTGGTTAACAGGGCAAAATATTTATTACTCATACGGTTACGCTCATCTTATCAATCACATGAATGCCTGCACCGGTACAGTCCAGTGAGCACACGGTGATGGTTTCAGGGAAATAGGGGTATACGGTGAGCTCATCACCGCTGTAGCTGGTTGCCGCGACATAGGCCGCACCTTGCGTATCCAGCGTAATATTGAGCCCCAGCAAGTGACGGCCAAGCGGCTTGGCGTCAGCAACCAGCCGCTCAATCTCTAAAAAGGTTTCTTCAGTAATACCGCTGTCCTGCACACCGATATCAAGGTGAAAGGTTCCCGGCACGCCGCCGGTTTGCCACCATTCGATCACGCGCAGCAAGTAACCAAATGGCTCAACCACCCGGCGCAGCGCGGCAATGGTGCCTTTCTGGCGGTGTATTAACCAGGCCGATTTAATCACCTGGCGCCTGGTTTGTTCTGACCAGCGTTTATCCCAGCGGTCAACGGACAACGCCCAGGCCAGAAAGGGCAGCAGGTCTGGCGGGCATTTCTCCGCATCCCATAGGGTATTCAGATCAACCGCCATTTTCGTCAGGATTTGGCTGGCCGCTGCGGCATGGCGCATAAAGGCACTGGCAGAGGGTGGCAACAGATCGTTATTCATCCGTACCTCCTTCCAGCAGGGTGAAACCGGTGCAATACGCTGCCTGAGTGTCACCGATCACCATGTCCTGTGCCGGTTCAATGATTTCAACACGCTGAACACCTTGCACATGCAAGGCGGCCATAATGGCCGACCGGGCCACATCACGCCCAATCTTTCCCTGGTTGCGCATCCAGTCACGCAGTGAATCCTGTGCGGCCCTGGTGATGAGCTCCGATCCCGGGCCGGGGTAAAGGTAGAGCCGTGCGTTTATCGCGTAACTGATGATCGTGGCGCTCTGCACCGTCAGCCGGTCAGCTACCGGGCGTTTATCTTCCGCAGAGAGCGCCGCGTTGACCTGGGTCAGCAACGTTTGTGAAGCGGTGCCATCCCCTTCAGTCGAGAGAACGGATACCACTACCGTGGCCGGTGACGGGCTAATCGCCCTGGCGTCGGCCACCTGGCCGCTGGCGCTCCTGGCAAAATATTCATAGGCACCCGTTGGGCCCGCCACACTTAGCCCTTCAAAGGCAGACTGCGCACGCAGACGAAATGCGCTGTCGCTTTCCATCACCGCATCAGCGGTATCGGTGGCCTCAGTGATGGTCAGGCGCCGGGTATCAAGATTCACCGCCAGATTATCCAGATCGGAGGACACCGCATGGCTGAGCATGCACGCGGCGGCCCCGTCGTTAATCCGCTGGCGCAACATCATTACGTGATAGGCAATGACCTGTGCGATCACATTTAGCGGCTCTGACTCCAGTTCAAGCGCTGCCGCCACCGAGGCGCGCTGTTCCACCGGAAATGCCGCAATCATCACCGCTTTCACTTCCTGAAGGATCACTTCAAAATCCAGCGTTTCAATGAGCTGTGGTTGGGGCAGTTGCGATAGGTCAACGGTTGCCATTGGTTGCCCCCTTGAGTGTCATGGTGGTGCGCACGGTTTGCATGCTTTCGGTGATCAGGCCGGACAGTTCCACGTCTGTTGCGCCCGTGGGTGAGAATCGGATATCGACCTTATTCAATGCAATCCGCGACTCCCAGCGCGCCAGAGCAATCACGCACGCGCTCATCAATTGCAGGCGTGTTGTTGGGTTTTGCGGTGCATCCAGCAAGTCGGGCACCAGACTGCCGTATTCACGACGCATGACGCGAGACGCCAGCGGCGTGGTCAGAATGTCGCGCACGCAATGCCATAACTGATCGGTATCCGTCAGCACGCCAACGCCATCGGGGTTCATGCCGGTATAACGTGCACTCATTGGGTGCCCTCCGTCCAACTGCCACCGCGCTGCACGCCGCCATGGCCGTGATTGTCAATCTGCACACCGTTGGAGGTGAACGCGCCGCCGCTGTGTGCAATGTTGCCGCTCATCTTCCCGCCTTTTTGTACTTCCAGCGTGCCCGTCGTCAGCTTGTTGGTGCAAATCACTTCCGGCGTATCCAGTGTGATACGGGTTTTGGCGCTCACCCGTGCGGTTTTCATGCCGACGGCTTCCAGCGCACTGGCGGCAGCG
This sequence comes from Candidatus Symbiopectobacterium sp., assembly GCF_020054415.1. Taxonomy (NCBI): domain Bacteria; kingdom Pseudomonadati; phylum Pseudomonadota; class Gammaproteobacteria; order Enterobacterales; family Enterobacteriaceae; genus Symbiopectobacterium; species Candidatus Symbiopectobacterium sp. Next base: position 3,096 of record NZ_JAHWCO010000073.1, read on the forward strand.
TCATAGCGAAAACGGGCACCGTCCGGCGCGGTAATGACAATCTCTTGCAGACTGCTACCCGGCGCGGGGTTCTCGTCGCTGTACAGGCTGCCAATAATGACAGCGGTTTCCGGGTTACCTCCGAGACAACCTAACCACACCTGTTCCCCAATCGCAGGCGGGATCCAGACCTTGAACGCACCGGCGCGCGGGGTATTCCAGCGTAACCAGTCGGTGAGCAACTCGCCGCTTTTGACACGTACGCACCAGGTTTTCGGGTTCACTTCCGCTACCACGCCAACGCGTAAAATATTCGCCAGCAGGCGCATCAATTCGGCACTCATGGGGCAGCACTCCCCAGGCTGTTGATCGCGGCGTGTTCAATCGCCTGTAAGTCGGCGGGTGA
>NZ_JAHWCO010000370.1:0-4533 GCF_020054415.1 Candidatus Symbiopectobacterium sp.
GAAGGCGATGTCTCCGCAGACGAACGGCATCTGCGAGCGCTTCCATAAAACCATTTTTCAGGATTTTTATCAGGTTACATTCCGCAAGAAGTTATATGGAGACCTGGAAAGCCTGCAGGTAGATCTGGACAACTGGTTGTGGCATTACAATAATGAGCGAACTCATCAGGGAAAAACGTGCTGCGGGCCTACGCCGATGGCCACTTTACTCGATGGAAAACGGATCTGGGCAGAAAAGAATCTGAACCAGATGTAATCTGACAGACACCTGTATAAATAATCGGTAACTGTCAGATCAGGTCTGAGCTAGTACAGATTAGCCCACGCGTCAGTATCGGCAGATAGAAAATAGGCGAATAAAAAACCCCCAACGAAGCGGTGCGTCGCTGGGGGAAGGAAGAAACACCTACCTTAACGGCAAGGGTGTGTTATCGCTTCTTAGTTATCCTTTTTACCTTTTTTCTCGGTTTTGGCCGGTGCTTTCTCTTCTTCAACACCTTCCGTATACGGACGACCATAGTAAGTGTCCAGCATGATCTGTTTCAGCTCAGCGATCAGCGGATAGCGCGGGTTAGCACCGGTACACTGATCGTCAAAGGCATCTTCAGACAGCTTGTCCACTTTCGCCAGAAAATCAGCTTCCTGCACGCCCGCTTCGCGAATCGAGGTCGGGATACCCAGTTCAGTTTTGATTTTATCTAACCAGGTCAACAGCTTCTCAATCTTCGCCGCGGTGCGATCGCCGGGTGCACTCAGCCCCAAGTGATCGGTAACTTCAGCATAACGACGACGCGCTTGTGGGCGATCGTATTGACTGAATGCGGTTTGCTTGGTCGGGTTGTCGTTCGCGTTATAACGAATGACGTTAGCGATCAACAGGGCATTGGCCAAACCGTGCGGGATATGGAACTCAGAACCCAGCTTGTGCGCCATGGAGTGGCAGACCCCAAGGAAGGCGTTGGCAAAGGCAATACCGGCGATGGTGGCGGCGTTGTGAACGCGTTCACGCGCGACCGGATTTTTCGCACCGTCACGGTAGCTGGCTGGCAGGTTCTCTTTGAGCAGCTTCAATGCCTGTAGCGCTTGCCCGTCGGAATATTCGTTGGCAAGCACCGATACGTAGGCTTCCAGTGAGTGGGTAACCGCATCTAGGCCGCCAAAGGCGCACAGGGATTTTGGCATGTTCATCACCAGATTTGCATCCACGATCGCCATGTCAGGCGTGAGCGCATAGTCAGCCAGCGGGTATTTTTGCCCTGTGGCGTCATCCGTTACTACGGCGAACGGCGTTACTTCAGAACCGGTGCCGGAGGTGGTGGTAACGGCAATCATCTTCGCCTTTACACCCATTTTCGGGAATTTGTAGATACGTTTACGGATATCCATAAAACGCAGAGCCAACTCTTCGAAATGGGTATCAGGGTGCTCGTACATGACCCACATGATTTTGGCCGCGTCCATTGGCGAGCCGCCACCGAGTGCGATGATCACGTCAGGTTTGAACGCTTGCATCTGTTCCGCACCTTTGCGCACGATGCTCAGCGTCGGATCGGCTTCTACTTCAAAGAAAACATCAGTTTCCATTCCGTGCTGTTTCAGTACCGAGGAGATTTGATCCACATAGCCGTTATTAAACAAGAAACGGTCAGTCACGATAAAGGCGCGTTTGTGGCCATCCTCTGCCACTTCTTCCAGTGCGATGGGCAAGGAGCCACGACGGAAATAGATGGATTTCGGAAGTTTGTGCCACAACATATTTTCAGCTCGCTTTGCTACCGTTTTCTTGTTAATCAAGTGTTTGGGTCCGACGTTTTCTGAAATTGAGTTACCGCCCCAAGAACCACAGCCCAAGGTCAGCGACGGTGCCAGCTTAAAGTTGTACAGATCGCCGATACCGCCCTGAGAGGCTGGCGTATTGATTAAAATACGCGCGGTTTTCATCATCGCCCCGAAGTGATTGACGCGTGCTAACTGGTTATCCTGATCGGTATACAGGCACGAGGTATGACCGATACCGCCCATGGTCACCAATTTTTCGGCTTTGACGACGGCGTCGTCAAAATCTTTGGCGCGGTACATGGCAAGCGTTGGCGACAGTTTCTCGTGGGCAAAGGGCTCTGACTCATCCACGTTAACAACTTCACCAATAAGGACTTTAGTACCTGCGGGCACGGTAAAACCGGCCATTTCAGCGATTTTTGGCGCGGCCTGACCTACAATCGCAGCGTTGAGCGAGCCATTTTTCAAAATAATCGATTGGATAGCTTCGAGCTCTTTACCTTGCAGCAGATAGCCGCCATGGGTCGAAAAACGTTCCCGCACCGCGTCGTAAACGCTGTCTACCACAATCACCGACTGTTCAGATGCGCAGATAACACCGTTATCGAAGGTTTTCGACATCAGAATCGAGGCAACAGCGCGTTTGATATCCGCCGTTTCATCGATCACTACCGGTGTATTGCCAGCGCCCACCCCGATGGCCGGTTTGCCGGAACTGTAGGCGGCTTTTACCATGCCGGGACCGCCAGTGGCGAGGATCATATTGATGTCAGGATGGTGCATTAGCTGGTTGGACAATTCTACGGAAGGCTCATCAATCCAGCCAATAATGTCTTTCGGCGCGCCAGCAGCGATGGCGGCCTGAAGCACGATGTCTGCGGCTTTATTGGTGGCATTCTTGGCGCGCGGGTGCGGCGAGAAGATGATGCCATTACGGGTTTTCAAGCTGATAAGTGCTTTGAAAATGGCGGTAGAGGTCGGGTTTGTGGTTGGGACAATACCGCACAGTAATCCGATCGGTTCAGCGATGGTGATGGTGCCGAAGGTGTCGTCCTCTGACAAAATGCCACAGGTTTTGTCATCCTTATAAGCGTTGTAGATATATTCAGAAGCGAAGTGGTTTTTAATCACTTTGTCTTCCACTATACCCATACCAGATTCGGCTACTGCCATTTTGGCCAGCGGAATGCGGGCGTCAGCGGCGGCGAGGGCGGCGGCACGAAAGATTTGATCGACTTGCTCTTGAGTAAAATTGGCGAAGACCTGCTGTGCCTTCTTGACGCGTTCAACCAATGCGTTAAGTTCAGCAACGTTTATTACGGCCATAATGCTCTCCTGATAATGTTAAACTCTTTCAGGCAATGATTTGACAAACCATTTGTAGCCAAATCATTATTGCAAAGCACTAAGTATAGATAACGGCATCGCATTCGTGGCTGAACGCATGGTTAACCTACTCATTGCCTGAAAGGGCTGTGGCCAGCGGTGGCGTAATCTCCTTTCTTCTCCGTGGGTGATGGTGGTTCATTCCACATCGTCTGTTTAACACTGTGAAGGCAGCATACCCATTCGTGGGTGTCTTTTGTGTGATCTTCCTCCCAATTCAAAATGCTGATTCCATTCAGCAAGCATAATCGTTAATTTTAGTGGTTATTTGTAGCGTAATTGTTTTGTTTGTTGGTATTTATAACCTGCCATATGTGGGAAAATCTTTGGATTATTCTCTGACTATTTGATTACCATAAAATTATTCACCTGTTATATGCGTGAGGATAACCCGTCGTTTATCAGCGTCATCTCAGAACGGGTAGCCGTCGACCAGAATAACGTTTGTAGCGCTTCCAGGATACTTCTTGCATTTTCCTCGTGGCCATTAGCTTTGAAGTAACCCATGTGATATCAATGTGATTACATAGAGAGGACCGGATATATGGACAACGGATTATCAGGTTACGCTGTTTCACAAATAGGAGATTCTAGGAGATTCGGCGCAAATACGACGTCAATGGCATACGGGGACAGCACGGCTTGCCGCAACAGTGGCATTGTTGCTTAGCTGTTGGGGTAGCGGTGCGCTTGTCGCGTATGTGGCAACGCCGCCCGACACTCCGTTAGCCAAAGAGCAGGTGCTGGTGCGAAACAACGGTGCGGAAGTGGCCTCCCTCGATCCGCATAAAATAGAAGGTGTGCCAGAGTCCAACGTCTCACGCGATCTGCTGGAAGGGCTGGTGATTACCGATCCGAATGGAAAAATGTTGCCCGGCGTGGCGGAGCGTTGGGAAAATAAAGATTTCCGCGTTTGGACGTTTCATTTGCGCAAAGACGCACGCTGGTCGAATGGCGATCCCCTTATCGCGCAGGATTTTGTTTACAGTTGGCAGCGACTAGCCGGTCCGGCAACGGCATCGCCTTACGCCAGTTACCTGCAATACGGGCATATCGTTAACATTGATGACATTATTGCTGGCAAGAAAACGCCGGACACGCTGGGCGTCAAAGCCGTGGATGACCATACGCTGTAGGTGACGCTGAGTGAAGCGGTGCCTTATTTTGATGGTCGTGTATTCAATATGTTGATTGCAGCGTGAAATGTCCGGTTTTGGATGTGGAATCCAGTGGCTAAAGTTGATGTAAGATGCCCGTTTTGTGAACAGACATCTCCTGTGAAAAAACACGGTTATGGCAAAAGTGGCCATCAGCGTTACCGTCGTCAGTCATGCAAACACGGATGGCTACAGGGCTTACAACGACGAA
>NZ_JAHWCO010000373.1:0-6294 GCF_020054415.1 Candidatus Symbiopectobacterium sp.
GAACAGACATCTCCTGTGAAAAAACACGGTTATGGCAAAAGTGGCCATCAGCGTTACCGTCGTCAGTCATGCAAACACGGATGGCTACAGTGCTTACAACGACGAACTTCCAAAAGTAAAACACATTGTTAGCAAGCTGTATACACAGAGTATTGAGCGTGCACATCTGACACTGCGTAACCGATTACAACGGCTCAATCGCAAGACGCTCGGATATTCAAAATCATCCGAAATGCACGATAGGATCATCGGTACTTACATCGAACGCGAGTACTACGTTTGATGCTACATCAACTCATTGAATACACGACCCTGTGGAAGAGGTGGTAAGTTCAACGCAAAGAAAGCGTTTGCGTTGCGTGATTTTCGCCGTTAGCAAGGAGAGGTTCGGGAGAAAAAATGACACAGCAAACTCCGTTGTATCAGCAGCATATCGCCGATAGCGCGAAGATGGTCGACTTTCACGGCTGGATGATGCCGCTGCACTACGGCTCACAGTTGGATGAACATCATAGCGTTAGGCGTCATGCAGGCATGTTCGATGTCTCTCACATGACAATTGTGGATTTACACGGCCCGCGTGTGCGCGAATTCCTGCGTTATCTGCTGGCGAACGACGTTGCCAAACTCACGCAACCGGGCAAGGCGCTTTATACCGGGATGCTAAACGCCTCGGGTGGCGTCATTGACGATATCATCGTCTACTTTCTGACTGAAACTCATTTCCGGCTGGTGGTGAACTCCGCCACGCGGGAGAAAGATCTGGCCTGGATCGCCGAGCATGCCAAGGCGTTCAACGTGGAGTGGCAGGAACGCGATGAACTGGCGTTGATTGCGGTGCAAGGGCCGTTGGCTCAGGAGAATGTGCAGGCGTTGCTCAGTGCGGAACAGCGCGCTGCAACGGCGGGCATGAAGCCCTTTTTCGGCGTACAAACCGGTGACTATTTCATTGCTACCACCGGGTATACCGGTGAGTCAGGCTATGAAATCGCACTGCCCGCAGAGCAGGCAGTGGCGTTCTGGCAACAACTTCTGGCGGCCGGTGTGCAGCCGTGTGGCCTCGGCGCGCGCGATACGTTGCGCCTTGAAGCGGGCATGAACCTGTATGGTCAGGACATGGACGAAGGCGTTTCGCCGCTGGCTGCTAATATGGGCTGGACCATCGCATGGCAGCCGGAAGGCAGAGATTTTATCGGCAGGGAAGCGCTGACCCATAAACGCAGCGAAGGTACCGAGCAGTTGGTCGGACTGGTACTGCGTGAAAAAGGGGTATTGCGCCATGAAATGCCCGTACGCTTTACCGATGCGAGTGGCACGGTACAGGAAGGCATGATAACCAGCGGGACCTTTTCTCCAACGCTGGGCTTCAGTATTGCACTGGCTCGTGTGCCGCAAGGTATTGGTGAAACGGCGTTGGTGCAAATTCGCCAGCGCGAAGTGCCCGTAGAGGTGACCAAACCGGTATTTATTCGTGGCGGAAAGGCACTGGTTTGACGCTGTCCCCGATCTGACCATGATTATTGATTAACGTTAGCGCGATATATGCCGCAACACCTTCGCGTTGCAGGAAGGCGGATATCGCGCAATTCGATACGACGAAGCGATTTTTAAGGAGAGCAGGCAATGAGCAGCACAATCCCAACCGGGTTGAAATACATCTCATCCCATGAGTGGGTCCAGGCCGAAGGCGAGGGTGTCTATCGTGTCGGTATTACCGAACATGCCCAGGAACTGTTGGGGGATATGGTTTTTGTCGATTTGCCTGACGTTGGCACGCAGGTTGCGATGTGCGACGACTGCGCTGTTGCTGAGTCGGTCAAGGCCGCCTCAGATATCTATGCACCGTTGAGCGGTGAGATCGTGGCAGTGAACGATGCGCTGGAAGGGCAACCGGAACTGGTCAACAGTGCGCCTTATGCCGACGGTTGGCTGTTTAGCATCAAAGCGTCTGATGAAAGCGAATTGAACGATCTGCTGGATGCCACTGCTTATCAGGCGCTGTTAGAAGAAGACGAATAATCTTGTCACCCCGTGATGGTTTTATCGCGCATCACGGGGTAAACCGATTTGTCAGAATGTAAGACACTGAGCGCAGTCTACCGCGTTCGCACTTGTTGTTTGCCATGAACGTTCACTTGCTATAACAATTGCTTGAAGCAGGAAATACCCCTAATGACCCAGACTCTCAGCCAACTCGAACACGACGCCGCTTTCGTGGAGCGTCACATCGGCCCTACGCCCGCGCAACAGGCTCACATGCTGGAAACGCTCGGTGCGGATTCATTGTCGGCGTTGATTCGACAGATTGTGCCGGCAGATATCCAGTTGCCCAACCCGCCAGCGGTGGGGGATGCGCTGCCCGAACATCAGGCGTTGGCGGAGCTCAAGTCGATTGCCAGCCGCAACCAGCGCTATAAAAGCTATATCGGCATGGGGTACACCGCTGTGCATATGCCGCCGGTGATCTTGCGTAATTTGCTGGAAAACCCTGGCTGGTACACCGCCTATACGCCTTACCAGCCTGAAGTCTCGCAAGGGCGGTTAGAAGCCTTGCTGAATTTTCAACAGATGACGCAGGACTTGACCGGACTGGAGCTTGCCTCCGCCTCTCTGTTGGATGAAGCGACGGCGGCAGCGGAGGCGATGGCAATGGCCAAACGCGTCAGCAAGCTGAAACAGGCTAACCGCTTCTTCGTGGCAGAGCATGTGCGTCCGCAAACGCTGGATGTGGTGCGCACCCGTGCAGAGACCTTTGGTTTTGAAGTTGTGGTCGGCGATGTCGCCGCCGCATTGGAAACAGAAGGCGTGTTTGGCGTGCTGTTGCAGCAGGTGAACACCTATGGTGAAGTGCATGATTATCGTGATCTTATCGCGCAACTGAATGCGCGCAAGATCATCGTTAGCGTCGCTGCTGATATCATTGCTTTGGTGCTGCTGGCCGCACCGGGCAAGCAGGGAGCAGATATTGTGTTTGGTTCCGCCCAGCGTTTTGGTGTGCCGATGGGCTACGGTGGTCCGCATGCGGCCTTCTTCGCCTGCAAGGATGAGTATAAACGCGCTATGCCGGGGCGTATTATCGGCGTTTCGCGCGATGCGGCAGGTAATACGGCGCTGCGTATGGCGATGCAGACGCGTGAGCAACACATCCGCCGCGAAAAAGCCAACTCCAACATCTGCACCTCTCAGGTGCTGCTGGCGAATATCGCTGGGTTCTATGCGGTTTATCATGGAGCGCAGGGGCTCAAGCGTATCGCTGAACGCATTCATCGTTTAACCGATATTCTGGCCGCCGGGTTGCAACAGGGCGGCTTGAAACTGTGGCACTCCACCTGGTTTGATACGCTGGCGGTTGAGGTCACAGACAAGAACGCCATTATCGCCCGTGCGCAGAATGCCGGGATCAACCTGCGCACCGATCTCTATCACGGGGTCGGTATCACGCTGGATGAGACGACAACCCGTGAAGATGTCGCAGCGCTATTTGACGTGCTGCTGGGAGACGATCACGGTCTGTCCATTGCTGCGCTGGATGCGGTGCTCAGCGGCGGCTCATCATCCCTCCCTGCTGCGCTATTGCGCACGGATGCCATTCTTACCCACCCGGTGTTCAACCGTTATCACAGCGAAACCGAGATGATGCGTTACCTGCATCGCTTGGCGCATAAAGATCTGGCGCTGAACCGTGCCATGATCCCGCTGGGTTCCTGCACCATGAAGCTGAACGCGGCCGCGGAAATGCTGCCGATCACCTGGCCTGAATTTGCTGAACTGCATCCGTTCTGCCCGCCGGAACAGGCACAAGGTTATCGTTTGATGATCGAACAGCTTTCCGGTTGGCTGGTGCAACTCACTGGCTATGATGCCGTGTGTATGCAGCCTAACTCGGGTGCGCAGGGCGAGTATGCCGGTTTGCTGGCAATTCGCCGCTACCATGAGAGCCGAGGCGACGATCAGCGCACGCTGTGTCTGATTCCAAGCTCTGCGCACGGCACTAACCCGGCATCGGCACGGATGGCCGGGATGGCGGTAGAGGTGGTGGCTTGTGACAAACAAGGGAATATCGATCTGCACGATCTGCGGGAGAAGGCAGCGCAGGCGGGCGATCACCTCTCCTGCATTATGGTGACCTATCCTTCCACGCACGGTGTCTATGAAGAGACCATTCGTGAAGTGTGTCAGATTGTCCATCAACACGGCGGACAGGTGTATCTGGATGGCGCCAACATGAACGCACAGGTAGGTATCACCACGCCGGGCTACATTGGCGCGGATGTGTCGCACCTTAACCTGCATAAAACGTTCTGCATTCCGCACGGTGGCGGCGGGCCGGGTATGGGACCGATCGGGGTGAAAGCGCATCTTGCTCCGTTCGTGCCGGGGCATCAGGTGGTACATATTGAGGGTTTGCTCACCACGCAGGGCGCGGTATCTGCCGCACCTTTTGGCAGTGCGTCCATCCTGCCTATCAGTTGGATGTATATCCGCATGATGGGTGCTGAAGGGCTGAAGAATGCCAGTCAGGTGGCGATCCTCAACGCCAACTACATTGCAACGCGTTTGAAGGATGCCTATCCGGTGCTCTACACCGGCCGCTATGGCCGCGTGGCGCACGAGTGTATTCTGGATATTCGTCCGCTGAAAGAGAGCACTGGCATCAGCGAAATGGATATCGCTAAGCGTTTGATCGACTATGGCTTCCACGCGCCGACCATGTCGTTCCCCGTGGCGGGAACTCTGATGGTAGAGCCGACGGAGTCAGAAAGTCAGGTAGAGCTGGATCGCTTTATTGATGCGATGCTGGCGATCCGTGCAGAAATTCAGCGGGTGGCGCAAGGTGAATGGCCGCTGGAGGATAACCCGCTGGTGAATGCACCGCATATCCAGCAGGAGATCGTCAGTGAGTGGTCGCATCCCTATAGTCGCGAACTGGCGGTGTTTCCGGCGGGGACTGAACATAAATACTGGCCGAGCGTAAAACGCCTCGATGACGTGTACGGCGATCGCAACCTGTTCTGCTCTTGCGTACCGATTGGCGATTACGCGTAGCTTTCTGCGCAATCACTCGCACTCTCTCGTCATTCCCGCCTACGCGGGAATGACGGAAGGTAGGCAAGCAGGAGAATTACCCCAACCACCCTTTGGCCTGTGCTGTTTCCAGATGATCTTTCAGGTAGCGCCACAGTTCGGGATTGATCTCGGCGATAAAGCTGGCGCGTCCCAATACTTGCTCCAGTCGGATGCCATTTTCCACCCAGCTTTGTCCACCGTTATGCAGGTTCATCAGGATAGGCATAATGCGGTCGATCATCAGTGCAAAACTCGCGTTCGCGGTGTCGCATGCTTCATATTCTTGCCACAGTTGCAGAAAATACTGACGTTGCGGTTCGGGCAGTAGGCCAAATAACCGAACCGCAGCGGCTTCTTCCTGCGCCTGAATCGCTTCTCGAGCGCTCAGATCGTAGACCATCACGTCGCCCGCATCGATCTCGACGATATCATGCACCAAGGCCATTTGAATCACGCGCTGAATATCCACGTCCTGACTGGCGTAGGGTTACAGGCTCATAGCGGCAACGGCAAAGTGCCAACTGTGTTCTGCGGAATCTTCGTGACAGGAACTGCCGATGATTTTTGAACGACTCTGTACGCTTTTTAGCTTATCAATTTCCATCAGGAAACCAACTAATTCGGTCAGCGTACCAAACTCGAGAGTGGGTAAAGCCAGGGACATCAAAACCACCTTACGTCCATTGATGTGCCAAACGCGGTTGTATCAAACACTGCGCAGTCAAACAAAACCGGCTCATTGTAGGTGAAGCTGGTGAGAATTTACACGCTTTATTCCGTAACGATATCCCTTTGGCACTGACTATTCCGTCTTATAACAGACCGTTCGGGAGGGGAAATTGTCGACTATCGTTATATACCCGTGATCATTGAAGATGCTTGATTTTACGCGGTAAGAAGATCATGCTCACCCACTATGAAGATATTTATTACCGACAGGGGCTTTGTTGAATAAATCAGAACTTGTGACGACTGCGCCCCATACGGGTCGATTGTTGATGCGAATACTGTTCGGCATTCCTAATAGCGTGATCCGGTTAAGCGCTTTGACCATGGCCATGGCTTCGCCCACCTGAGCATCGTAGTCTCTCAGACTTAGATGACCACCCAGAAGCCTTTTGAACCGGAACATCGCCGTTTCAGCCACTGAGCGCCGGTGATAGCCCACTTTCTTTTTCCAGATATCGTTACTACCGCTAATGCGCTGATTTGCAACAGCGTGGTTAC
>NZ_JAHWCO010000657.1:0-2153 GCF_020054415.1 Candidatus Symbiopectobacterium sp.
AGGCGGCATCACAGAAATGTACGATGCCCTTACAGGACTGGCGTATGGCAATGAGTCGCTTTATTATCGAGTTCGGTGACCGCCTTGACGGTCACTTCTGAGGAAAGGCATTTACACAAAATCTTAAACATGCTCGTCTTCCCCGATCATGGTGGGAGACTCATAACCCCATGTTTAACCTGCCGTAATGAAACATCACTGCCACCTTAAAGCGCTCTTTGTTCCGATATCCTCTGGACTTGATCCGCAGCAGCCTTATCTTGCTGTTTAGTGACTCTGCATTACCGTTTGATACCCTGTGTTTCATGGCATTCAGGATCCCGTACAGTCGTTTACGTAACGTCCGGGCTGCGCTACTTAGTAGCGGGACACCAACGTCTTTTGCCATCGCTATCAATTCCAGCCACAGACGTCTGCTGTGTTCGTCATTCGATGAACTGATCGCCACCTTGCCAGACGGATTGAATACCGTTGTCGGTGAACGTGGGGTGAAACTCTCCGGGGGGCAGAAACAGCGTTTATCCATAGCGCGGATTTTCCTTAAAAACCCACCGATCCTGATTTTGGACGAGACGAGCTCCGCGTTAGATACGGCAACTGAACAGGCTATTCAGCAATCGCTAAGCGAACTATCAAGCGGGCGTACGACGCTGGTGATCGCACACCGCATGGCGACTATCCAGAACGCCGATCGTATCGTGGTGGTGGATGAGGGACGGATTATTGAGCAAGGCAGTCATCAGGATCTGCTCGATAATAGCGGCAGCTATGCCCGTCTGCATCAGGCCCAGTTTGGTCAGGCGTAACAGCTTCATCGAGATGCTGTCATCTTCAGGCGAGAGCGTTGCCTCTCGCCGTTTTCCTCCCTACTCCCTTTTTCCCGCTTTTTTTGACATTCATGGTATCTCACCCAGTAAAATGCATTTAAAATGCATTAAGTTAAATAGCCGGATGAGAGGCCAACCATGGCACGAAAACCGATGGGAAAATATCGTCTGCGAGAACTGCGCACCGTTCTGCTAATGATCGATCTTTATGAAAAGCATCATCCCGCAGAGGTGGAGTACGGCGATCACTACCAGCAACTTTCTGCCTATGCCACTAACCGCCTTGAGCGCTGTCAGTTTGGCGAAGAGAAGCCAGCCTGTAGCATTGCCCAATCCATTGCTATCAACCGGCCAAGCGCGAACAGATTCGCGCTATTATGCGCTGGTCGGGACCGCGCATGTTATTGCACCACCCTATCTTGGCGATACGCCATCTAATTGATGATCACCGCACTGTACCGGCACATACACCACGGCAGGCCCCCACGACACGGGTGCATCAATCGCAAAATGCTAACGTCGAACACGGCATAAAAAAGGCCGCTAATGCGGCCTTTTTGTGAATTGCATGTAAGAACTACTCTTTGGGAGAGGCGTTCTCAACTCTGCTTTTTAGCTTTTGCCCTGGACGGAAGGTGACCACCCGGCGCGCCGTAATCGGAATATATTCACCCGTTTTAGGGTTACGTCCCGGCCGTTGGTTCTTGTCGCGCAGATCGAAATTACCAAACCCCGATAACTTTACCTGCTCACCATTTTCCAGAGCACGGCGAACTTCTTCAAAAAAGAGTTCGACGAGTTCTTTGGCATCCCGTTTACTCAGCCCGAGCTTTTCAAACAGGTATTCTGACATTTCAGCTTTAGTAAGCGCCATAGATTCAATCCCTCAAGGATGCTTGGAATCGCTGTTTTAGTGCCTCTACGCATTGTGATACGGTAGCAGCAATATCCTCTTCTGCCAGTGTACGAGAGGTATCTTGCAATACCAGACTGATCGCCAGGCTCTTATACCCTTCTTCCACGCCCTTGCCTCGGTACACGTCAAACAAGTTTACGCCAACTAACTGATTTGCGCCAACTTTATTACATTCTGACAAAACTTCGCCTGCCGAAACGTTTTCTGCTACCACAACCGCGATATCACGACGGTTCGACGGGTAGCGAGAAATTTCGCTCGCATCAGGAACCACGCGGTCTGCGACCTTGTTCCAGCTCAATTCGAACACTACAGTACGGCCATTCAGATCCAGCTTACGTTCCAGCTCTGGATGGATTACGCCAATGAAACCAACCGGTTCCCCTGCCAGATAAATCGCTGCGCTCTGG
>NZ_JAHWCO010000044.1:0-11834 GCF_020054415.1 Candidatus Symbiopectobacterium sp.
CAGGTGGGTGAAGCCATGGCCATGGTCAAAGCGCTTAACCGGATCACGCTATTAGGAATGCCGAACAGTATTCGCATCACGTAACAATCGACCCGTATGGGGCGCAGTCGTCACAAGTTCTGATTTATTCAACAAAGCCGTAATAGGTATAGGGGCAAAAAAAACCGGTAAAAACCGGCTAAAGGATCGGAAATTGGGAAATAAATGATGATAGCGACCTCATTTTACCGCGTTGTGTTCGCCGCTTTTGTCGATTGATGCGATTAATTATTGCGCGATAGTATCCATAATGCGCGGCGCCCGTTTGCTGTTGTGCTTGTTTACAATGAGTTGGCCGTAGGTAGCATGGAATCCTGTCTAACATCATCCGTTTTTTGCCGTATAATCCCGTACGTTACGTTTGAGCTTTGGGGTAAGGGTGAAACAACTTTCTCACTTGTTGCGTCGTATGCAGCAGGTATTGCGTGAACCGCAGCCAGCATTGCCGGGAAGTCGACAACTAGTCGTCTCTTTGCCCATGGATGTCGCTGCGACAGAAGAGAGTGAGCCGTCATTGTTGCCTTGGTTGGCCACCCAGCCTGTTTATCCCCAGTTTTACTGGCAGCACCGGCAGGAGCAGGAAGAAGCTGCCGTGTGCGGTATCGTACGCGGTTTTCGCCATATCAGTGATGCCGAAGGTTTTTTTAAGCGTCATCGCAGTGCGCCGGATGTGCGTGTCTGGGGGCTCAACGGCTTTGAGCACACCACTGTGGAACGGGGAGAATCGGCTGACTATCTCTTTTTACCGCGCGTTGAAGTCATTCGTCAGGGTAACCAACTGAGCCTCAAAGTGAATCTGTTCAGTGAGACCTCATTGCAGGCGGATGCCGATGAAGCCGCCGCGTTTATCAAATTCCTGTTGCCCGCGCATCCCATTGCGCCGCTGACCAGTCGCATTGTGGCGCAAGAGCATCAACCTTCGCGGGAAGGGTGGGTTAGCATGCTCGAACAGGCACTGGCGAGTATTGCCGCCGATGAGATGGCAAAAGTGGTTTTGGCGCGCTGTACCACGCTGACGTTGTCGCAGCCGCTGCGCGCGGCAAGTATGATGGCCGCCAGCCGCGCCGCCAATCATCGCTGCTTCCACTTTATGCTGGCCCACAATGCTGAACAGGCTTTTATGGGCTCCAGCCCTGAGCGCCTTTATTTACGCCAGGGGACGACCCTGAACACGGAAGCGCTGGCCGGAACGGTCGCCAGCGATGACAACGACCGCACCGCCGAGACGCTCGCGCAGTGGTTGATGAACGACAGAAAAAACCAGTGCGAAAACCAATTCGTGGTGGACGATATCAGCCAACGGTTGCAGCACTCCGCCGTCACGTTGGATGTTATGCCCCCGGAAGTGATAAGGTTGCGTAAAGTGCAACATCTGCGCCGCGCGATCCGCGCCACGCTGCATCATGCTTCTGATACCGCCTGCCTGAATGATTTGCAGCCGACTGCGGCGGTGGCTGGGTTGCCCCGCCAGGCAGCGCGTGCGTTTATTCGTCAGGTTGAGCCGTTTACGCGCGGCTGGTATGCCGGTTCTGCTGGTTATCTTTCACTGGCGCAGGCCGAATTTTGCGTTGCCTTACGTTCAGCAGAGATCAATGGCGATAAAATCAACCTCTATGCCGGTGCTGGCATTTTGCCGGGATCTGATCCAGAGCAAGAATGGGTAGAGCTGGATAACAAAGCGTCAGGGTTAAAGACACTATTCGACGGCGAAGTGTCATAGTTTTGTTTTATCTTTGTTGTGCAGAGTGCGGGTTTATATCAAAGTCAGCCTCATGAAAAAAAATATAATAAGCGGTATATCCTGAAATCAGAGCAGTCGAGTCCACCATGTCAACAAGTGTATTTAATCGTCGCTGGGCCACATTATTGCTTGAGGCGTTGACTCGTCATGGCGTTCGCCATATTTGCATCGCGCCGGGCTCGCGCTCAACACCGTTAACGCT
Source organism: Candidatus Symbiopectobacterium sp. (assembly GCF_020054415.1). Taxonomy (NCBI): domain Bacteria; kingdom Pseudomonadati; phylum Pseudomonadota; class Gammaproteobacteria; order Enterobacterales; family Enterobacteriaceae; genus Symbiopectobacterium; species Candidatus Symbiopectobacterium sp. The sequence continues at coordinate 1,983 of NZ_JAHWCO010000044.1, forward strand.
GGCCGCGGCTGCGCATGCCTCGGTAGTCTGCCATACCCATTTCGACGAACGTGGGTTGGGCCATCTTGCGCTTGGCTTATCCAAGGCATCGCGTGAACCCGTGGCAATCATTGTGACGTCGGGTACGGCAACAGCCAATCTTTATCCGGCGATCATTGAAGCAGGGTTGACCGGGGAACGGTTGGTGGTGCTGACTGCCGATCGTCCGCCCGAATTGATTGACTGTGGGGCCAATCAGGCCATTCGCCAGCAGGGTATGTATGCCTCTCACCCTACTCAGGTACTCAATCTGCCGCGCCCGACGCCGGATTTGCCCGCACGCTGGCTGGTGTCGGCAATCGATGGAGCGGTGGGGGAATTAACCCACGGCGCGTTGCATATCAACTGCCCTTTTGCTGAACCGCTGTATGGCCACGATGACGACGATTTGTATCAGGACTGGCTGGCTACATTGGGCGGATGGTGGCAAACGCGCGCGCCCTGGCTGCGGGTAGCACATCAAACGGAGGTCGCCGTGGAGCCCGATTGGCCGCTGTGGCGTAAAAAGCGCGGAGTGGTTCTGGTGGGCCGGGTGACTGCGCAAGAAGGGGCACAACTGACGGCCTGGGCGGAAACGTTAGGTTGGCCGTTGATTGGCGATGCCCTCTCGCAAACTGGCCAACCGTTGCCTTATGCGGATTTATGGCTGGCGCATCCGACCGCTGCGCAGCAATTGCAGGCGGCCGAGGTGGTCTTGCAATTTGGTGGGAGTCTGACTGGAAAACGCGTGTTGCATTGGCAGGAGCACTGCTGTCCGCAAGAGTTCTGGCTGATTGACCCGATGCCGGGGCGGCTCGATCCGGCCCACCATCGCGGGCGTCGTCTGGTGGCCCCTGTCAGTGACTGGCTTGATGCCCATCCGGCGCACGCGCAGGCACCGTGGGCGCGCGGATTGTCGGCGTGCGTAGAGGCGGTCCGTAATTATGTGGCCGCGCGGTTGGCGGGACCCTTTGGCGAAGCGCCATTGGCGCACCGTTTGGCGACGCTGCTACCGCCAAATGGTCAACTGTTTGCGGGCAATAGTCTGGTGATTCGCCTGATCGATGCACTGGCGCAGTTGCCGGGTGCTTATAACGTGTATGGCAATCGCGGCGCCAGCGGCATTGATGGCCTGATCGCCACGATGGCGGGAGTCCAGCGGGCAAACGGGTTGCCGACGCTGGGGATTGTGGGCGATCTATCCGCGTTATACGACATGAATTCGCTGGCGTTGCTGCGTCAGGCACCGGCTCCGCTGGTGCTGATGGTGGTGAACAACAACGGCGGACAGATTTTCTCTCTGCTGCCGACGCCTGCTCGGGCGCGAGAAGCCTTTTATTGTATGCCGCAAGACGTGGCGTTTAGCCACGTTGCGGCCATGTTCGGACTGAACTACGTTCGAGCGGAAAGCTGGAAACAGGTGAGCGAAGCCACTGCGGCTTGCTGGGCACAAGGTGGCGTAACCTTTCTGGAGGCCGTCGTCGAAGCCAAGGCGGGGGCTGACACTCTCAATCAACTCGCTACGCAGGTTGCCAGCGGTGAGATTGAAACACAGCTGGAAAGCGACATTGCCCGTTTAGAACCGCTCCCACGATGAGCTTGCACTGCCTGCGTATTGCGCCTCCCGATGTTACGCCAGAGACACCCTGGCTGGTGCTGTTGCATGGGTTGCTTGGTCGCGGTGATGACTGGCAGGCGCTGTGCCCGCTGTTGCCAGAGTGGCCCATTCTGCAAGTGGATTTACCGAGCCATGGCGCTTCGACGTGTGTGCGTGTCCGTGATTTCAGCGAGATGCGCCAGCAGTTGGCGCTGACATTGTATGCGCAGGGCATCACCCGTTACTGGCTGATTGGTTATTCGTTAGGTGGGCGTATCGCAATGGATTTCGCGGCCTCTTGTGCCGGTGAAGCGGCGGAAGGATTACGTGGCCTGCTGGTGGAAGGCGGCAACCCTGGGGTGCAGGAAGATACAGCGCGTCAGGCGCGCATGGAGCACGATGCGCGTTGGGCGTGGCGTTTTCGCCATGAGCCCTTATCCGTGGTACTGGCTGACTGGTATCGCCAGGGCGTGTTTGCAGATTTGGATGATGAAACGCGCCAGAAGTTAGTATCTCTGCGCAGTCACAACGATGCCGTTGCCGTGGCAGATATGCTGGAAGCAACCTCGCTAGGTCGACAACCGTGGTTAGTGGATGCGGTGCGCCGTCGCGGTTTACCCTTTGGTTATCTGTGTGGCGCGCAGGATCAAAAATTTCAGGCTATTGCCCAGAAATATCGCTTGCCGCTGTTGTCGGTTGCGCGGGCGGGCCACAATGCGCACCGTGCCAACCCGGCAGACTATGCACAACAGATACGTAGGTTTATCACTTTGCCCGACGCCACACAGGCGCAGGGCTGATTATCTCTCTGCCACGGTAGCGCCCTGGCACCCTATGAAGGAAGGAACACCATGCTTTATCCGAGTGAAGAACTGCTGTATGCCTCGGTTGAATGGCACGATTGCAGCGGTGATTTTGTCGATATTCTCTACCACAAATCGACGGACGGCATTGCCAAAATCACCATTAACCGCCCACAGGTGCGTAACGCGTTCCGTCCGCTGACGGTAAAAGAGATGCTCCAGGCGCTGGAAAATGCCCGCTACGATGACGGTATCGGCGTGATTATTCTTACCGGTGCCGGTGACAAAGCGTTATGTTCCGGTGGCGATCAGAAAGTGCGCGGCGATTACGGCGGCTATCAGGACGACAGCGGCGTTCATCACCTCAATGTGCTGGATTTCCAGCGTCAGATCCGTACTTGTCCGAAACCGGTTGTGGCGATGGTTGCCGGTTACTCCATCGGTGGTGGTCATGTGTTGCACATGATGTGCGATCTGACCATTGCCGCAGAAAATGCGATTTTCGGGCAAACCGGTCCGCGCGTTGGCTCCTTTGACGGTGGGTGGGGCGCTTCTTACATGGCGCGTATCGTGGGCCAAAAAAAGGCGCGTGAAATATGGTTCCTGTGCCGCCAATACGATGCGGCTCAGGCGCTGGATATGGGACTGGTCAACACCGTTGTGCCGTTGGCTTCCCTGGAGAAAGAAACGGTGCGCTGGTGTCGCGAAATGCTGCAAAACAGCCCGATGGCGCTGCGCTGCCTGAAAGCGGCACTCAATGCCGATTGCGACGGACAGGCAGGGCTTCAGGAGTTGGCTGGCAACGCGACCATGTTGTTCTACATGACGGAGGAAGGGCAGGAAGGTCGTAACGCCTTCAACGAGAAACGTCAGCCCGACTTCGGCAAATTTAAGCGTAATCCATAATGCGTAGCGCGTCGGTTCATCGCTACAGCGTTCCGATGGACGCGGGCGTAGTGTTGCGCAATCAGCGCCTAAAAACCCGCGATGGGCTGATCCTGCACCTGCGCGATGGCGCGCACGAAGGCTGGGGTGAAGTCGCTCCGTTGCCGGAGTTCAGTCAGGAAACGCTGCCGCAAGCGCAGGCTGCACTGTGTGCGGCGCTGACACAGTGGCAAACGGGAGACGAGCCGGATGATGCCGCATTGCCACCGTCGGTGGCGTTCGGGCTAAGCTGTGCGCTTGCCGAGTGCGACTCACGCTTGCCGCTGGCTGCTGATTATCGTAAAGCGCCGTTGTGCAGCGGCGATCCGGATGAGCTGTTTGCGCTGCTGCAAGGCATGCCGGGCGACAAAGTGGCGAAAATCAAGGTAGGGTTATACGAAGCGGTGCGTGACGGCATGATAGTCAATGTGTTGCTGGAAGCACTGCCAGATTTGACGCTGCGTCTGGATGCAAATCGCAGTTGGACGCGTGTCAAAGCCGATGGTTTTGCGCGCTATGTGGCGCCGGAACTGCATTCACGCATTGCGTTTCTTGAAGAGCCGTGCAAAACCCGTGAAGAATCCCGCGCCTTTGCCCGTGACACCGGTATTGCTATCGCCTGGGATGAAAGCGTGCGTGAGGCCGATTTTCGCGTGCAAGCTGAACCCGGCGTAAGCGCGATTATCATCAAGCCGACGCTGGTGGGCAGCCTGGCACGCTGCGAGCAGTTGGTGCGCGAGGCGCATCAGGCCGGTTTGACGGCGGTAGTCAGTTCCAGCATTGAGTCGAGTTTAGGGCTGACGCAGTTGGCACGTATTGCCCAGTGGCTGACGCCGAATGTTGTTCCTGGTTTGGATACGCTGGATTTGATGCAGGGACAGGTGGTTCGCGCCTGGCAGGATAGTGTGCTGCCGCTGCAATCGTTGGAATCACTGGATAAGGTATGGCAGGCATAAAGGACTGGCCCTGGCGATATTGGGCAGAGCGAAAACCGCAGGCGTTAGCGCTGACGGTGGAGGCGCAGGCATGGAGCTGGCAACGGCTGGCATCGCATTGCACCGCCCTTGCCGCTGACTTTTCCCGGCAAGGGGTTAACCCTGACGATATCGTGGCACTGCGTGGGAAAAACAGCGCCGCGATGCTATTCAGCTATCTGGCGTTGCTGCAATGCGGTGCGCGGGTGTTGCCGCTGAATCCGCAATTGCCAGCGTCGCTGCTGTCCACACTGTTACCCTCGCTTGGCGTGGCGTATTTTCTTTCTGTCTCGCCGCCAGACGTTGACGTTCCGGTGACATGCCATCCCCTTTATTATCCCGAGAGTTTCACTGCGGAGACGCACTCAGAGCGACAATCCCCTGAATGGCAGGCTTCACGCCTTGCCACCCTGACACTGACCTCCGGTTCCAGCGGGCTGCCGAAGGCGGTGGCGCATGCTTTCTCCGCCCATATCGCCAGTGCGCAAGGGGTCATTGAACTGATGGCCTTTACGGCGCAGGGCAGTTGGTTGCTATCGCTGCCCTTATTTCACGTATCAGGGCAAGGCATTGCCTGGCGCTGGCTGACGGTGGGAGCGCGGCTAGTGCTGCGCAGTGCGCGACCGTTGGAGCACGCGTTGCAGGATTGTTCGTATGCCTCATTGGTGCCGACGCAGTTATGGCGGTTGTTGGCGCAAGGTAATTTGCCTGACGCGTTGAGCGCCGTTTTGCTTGGCGGTGCAGCGATTCCTCTGGAATTGACTCAGCAGGCTGAGGCTCGAGGTATTCGCTGCTGGTGCGGTTATGGCATGACGGAAATGGCTTCAACGGTCTGTGCCAAACGGGCTGATGGTCAAGCTGGCGTCGGTCTTCCTTTACTGGCACGTGAAATAGCGGTGCAGGACGGGGAAATTTTGCTGCGCGGTGACAGCATGGCCGCAGGGTATTGGCGGGACGGTGCGTTGCTGCCGCTCACGGACAGTGACGGTTGGTTCCATACGCGCGACAGCGGGGTGTTCCAACACAATGAGTGGCACGTGCTGGGGCGGTTGGACAATCAGTTTTTCAGCGGCGGTGAAGGTATCCAACCGGAAAATATTGAAGCGCTGCTGTTGGCGCATCCGAAGGTGCAACAGGCTTGCGTAGTGCCGGTGGCGGATACCGAATTCGGTCAGCGTCCGGTGGCTGTAATAGACGTCTCCCCCGAGGTGACGCTTGCTTCTATCCGCAACTGGCTCACGCCGCAGTTAGCGGGCTTTCAACAGCCGGTCGCCTACTACGCGTTTCCCGCCGAATTACACGGCGGCGGCATCAAAATTGCGCGGGTGCAGGTGCAAGCCTGGGCGGAAAAAATCTACCTCAATGGCACGAATTAAGCGGTTTTTTTACGCGTTCGTTGATGATATTAATGCAATTTGTTGCTGGTCACTGGGGCTGATTCAGGTAAAATACCTCAGATGCGATGTCTTGATTGTATACCCGTCATACTTCACGTTGCAGATGTGTTGGCAGTGCTCGTTCACCCGAATCACTGAACCGAGTAAGCTCATCGTGATTCACTCCCTTGCCGCCTTCCTGCAACGCGAATTATTTAGGGTATAGCGTTTAATGATCGATTTAAGGATAAAAACAATGAAAAATATTGCGATTGCCCTGGCAGGCAGCTTGCTGCTGGCAACAGCTACGGCTCAGGCTATCAGCCTCTCCGGGGAAGCGGGTGATGACTATGTGCGCGCGAGCGCGGGCTTTGGTCTGGGCGTTCCTGGTCTCGGCGCTAACGTCAGTTACGGTCACGGTAAAGACAATAATGACGTGTACGGTTTCGGTTTGGGCTATACGCTGCCGCTGGGTGCGGCATCACTGACTGTGGGTGGCAAAGCGCTCTATTTGAACCAGCAACACGCGACCGACGGTTATGGTGTGGCGCTGGGCGGTGGGTTGCAGTTCCCGATCAACCGCTATTTCTCTCTGTATGGTGAAGGGTATTATGCGCCGGACGCGTTCTCCAGCCATATCGATCACTATGTAGAAGCAAAAGGCGGCGTACGCTGGCAGGTGTTACGCACGCTTAATCTGGATCTTGGCTACCGTTATATCAATATCGGTGGTGAAAGCGGACGCTCTGATAACAAAGTGGCTGATACGTTCTACCTGGGCGCAGACTTTACTTTCTAAGCCAGCGCGTAGCGTCATAAAAAATGGGTGTTCGCAGAGCGACACCCATTTTTGTTGGGCGTTAGTGAGCACTGATGGGACAGGCGATCAGCCTACCGTCGGCAGCCAGCCACTCGCCATGGCGCACTGTATGGCAATAATGCCGATACCGCATAAAAACACCAGCAGTAGTGCTGGTGTACCGCCCGGCGTCGATGCACCTACAAGGTGCTGTTGCCGCACGCGCCAAGTGAGCAGCACCGGAATTAACAACGCCAGCACCGCGAGCGCAATGGCGGCATAACTCAGCGCCATGACAAATCCTTGCGGATAGAACAACGCAAAAATCAGCGGCGGCATAAACGTCAGTGCACCCGTTTGTAGTCGTCCACGCGCCGTATTCTTGCGTTTGAACAAATCGGCAAGATAGTCAAACAGACCAAGAGCCACGCCAAGGAAGGAGGTTGCCAGCGCCAGATCGGCGAAAAGGTGGACCGCAACTTCTACGTGAGGGGAGGCAACCAACGTTCGGATCGATTGCATCAGCCCATTTAAACCGGCTTGCTGCGCCATGATCGCCGCGAAGCTGTTGCCACTCAGCGCGCCAAGCGTTGCCAGTTGCCAGAACAGATACACAAACAGCGGTATGGCGCTGCCGATGATAAAGATACGGCGCAGCTTGCTGCTATCTCCCCCCATGTAATGCACAATGCTGGGAATACTGCCGTGGAAGCCAAATGACGTCAGTACCACAGGCAGTGCGGAGAGCGTGAGCCCTTGTTGCAGCGGGAGTGTCAGAAGGTTCTGTTTTTCGACGTGCGGAATCATCATCCCCAGCATGACCAGCAGCATCAGCAATTTTCCGCTAAACAGCAGACGGTTAAAGAAATCTACTGATGTGGTGCCGATGCATACCACGCTGCCCGCAAGCAGGGTAAACAGCAGAGTACCCGCAGACGATGGGAGCGCGTAGCCACTCCACTGGTGCAGGCTGCTTGCCAGCAGTTCGCCAGCGCCACTGATATAGGCGGCGGTGAGGGCATACATCAAAAACAGCATGCTGAAGCCCGTGAGCCATTGGCCCCACTGACCCAGATAAATTTTTGCCAGCGTGCCCAAACCGGTATGGGATGGCTGATATTGATAAACTTCGACCAGTAATAACGCGCTGTAGCACATCAGCAGCCACAGGCTCAACAAGATAGCGAAAGTGACGCTGAAACCCACGCAGGAGGTTGCCAACGGCATAGCGAGCATACCCGCGCCAATGGTGGTGCCCGCGACGATAAATATGCTGCCAATTGTACGATTTTTCACCCTTTCTCCTGAGTGTGATGCTATCTCTTTTTCTTATGGCAGCGCAGACTAGAGTATTCCGTAAAGTATGTCAAAACGCCGTTACGATGGCTGTAAAGTTGACGTTACGATTTAGGCGCTTTCACAAAAAGTGGGTGGCTGTGAGCGCGGCGATTGTCTTTCTGCGAGGGAGTTTTTGCAGTGAAAGAAAAACACAGGAGTAGAACATGCTGAGGGTGGAGATGTTGTGTACCGGAGACGAAGTGCTCCATGGACAGATTCTGGATACTAATGCGGCCTGGTTGGCGGATTACCTGTTTGAGCAAGGCATCCCGATGACCAGCCGAATGACGGTCGGTGACAAGCCGGAAGAACTGGTGGCGGCGCTGACGCAACGTAGCCATATTGCCGATGTGCTGATTGTAAACGGCGGCCTGGGGCCAACCAGTGACGATCTGAGCGCGTTAGCGGCCGCAACGGCGGCGGGCGAAGGGCTGGTAGAGCACCCTGAGTGGATTGCACGTATGGAGGCGTTTTTCACTGAGCGCGGCCGGGTAATGGCACCAAGCAACCGTAAACAGGCGCAAATTCCGGCCAGTGCCGAGGTGGTGGATAACCCGATAGGGACAGCGTGCGGGTTTATGTTAACGCTGAATCGTTGCCTGATGTTCTTTACGCCCGGCGTACCGTCCGAATTTAAACGGATGGTGGATGAGCAGATTGTGCCGCGTCTGTGCGAGCGTTTTTCTGTGACATCTGCACCGCTGTGTCTGCGCTTGACCACCTTCGGCCGCTCAGAGAGCGATTTGGCAAACCAGCTCGACACCCTGCCGCTGCCGGAAGGGGTAGTGTTGGGCTACCGTTCCTCCATGCCGATCATTGAACTGAAACTGACCGGTCCGGCGTCGCAGCGGGCGGCGATGGAATCCGCTTGGGAGACGGTGCGCTCAGTGGCGGGTGAAAATGCATTGTTCGAAGGCACGCAAGGTTTACCGGCACAGTTGGCGCAGCGTTTGACTGAGAAGGGTTTGACGCTGGCCGTCGGAGAATCATTTACCGCTGGCCTGCTCCATTGGCAACTGAATGCCGCACAAGTGCCGCTTAGCGGTGGGGCGCTGTGGTCGCAGACGCCATTTGCCACGCTGACCGTGCTGGCGGAGGTGGCAAACCGCCTAGCTGATGAGCATCAGTCTTCACTGGCGCTGGTGGTGAGCGATCGTCAGGACGATCGTTTATCCCTTGCATTGCACACTCCGCAGGGCACTTTTGCTCAGGCGATTTCGTTTAACGTGACGCGCTATAGCCTGCAAACCCATCAGGAAGTGGTTGCCATGCTGGCGATGAACATGCTGCGCCGCTGGCTGAACGGTTGGTCACCGTACGGTGGGCATGGCTGGATCTCGGTGGTGGAGACGTTGGGGTAAACGTGTTTTGCCTTTGATTTTCTGGGTTCCCCCGCGTCCAATGGCGATATATGTGAGTAGCGGAGCCTATTTAAGATTTTGTGTAAATGCCTTTCCTCAGAAGTGACCGTCAAGGTGGTCACCGAACTCGATAATAAAGCGACTCATTGCCATACGCCAGTCCTGTAAGGGCATCGTCCACTTCTGTGATGCAGCCTGGATTGCCAGCCATACGACCTTCTTCACCGAGTCATCAGTCGGGAACACCTTGCGTTTCTTGATTGCATGCCGGATCACGCTGTTCAGTGATTCTATAGCGTTCGTCGTGTAGATTACCTTGCGAAGTTCCTGCGAGTACGAGAAGAATGTCGACAGGTTGGCCCAGTTTGACTGCCAGCTCCGGCTTATCTGCGGATAGCGGTGATCCCATGTCCCACCGAACGTATCCAGCGCCTGAAGCGCGGCCTCTTCGGTTGGAGCCTGATACACTGCTTTGAGGTCGCGTGTTACCGCCTTATAGTCCTTCCAGGCAACGAAGCGCAGACTGGTGCGCACCATGTGCACGATGCACAACTGGATGCGTGCTTCCGGGTAGACCGTGTTGATGACATCCGGGAACCCTTTCAGGCAGTCCACACAGGCAATGAGGATGTCGGTCAGGCCACGGTTTTTCAGTTCTGTCA
>NZ_JAHWCO010000652.1:0-2409 GCF_020054415.1 Candidatus Symbiopectobacterium sp.
CAGCTTGCTAACAATGTGTTTTACTTTTGGAAGTTCGTCGTTGTAAGCCCTGTAGCCATCCGTGTTTGCATGACTGACGACGGTAACGCTGATGGCCACTTTTGCCATAACCGTGTTTTTTCACAGGAGATGTCTGTTCACCAAATGGGCATCTTACATCAACTTTAGCCACTGTATTCCACATCCAAAACCGGACATTTCACACTGCAATCAACATATTGAATACACGACCGTTTAACCTGTCTATGGTAATGCAGTTCTGCCGCTCAACGACTTATATTCTCACCGCGCTGGACGCCACCAAATCGGTTACTACGTTCAGAACCAGTTTCGTTATGACGATCGCTGGATTGCCTTGATTGGCGGTCGTTACGATAAAGCAAAATAGCGCGATCAGAATCTTACCAGCGGCGCAGATACCCGTAAGGATGACGACAAGTTTACTAAAACCGCTGGATTGATGTATTTGTTTGATAACGGCGTTTCGCCTTATATCAGCTATGCAGAATCCTTTATGCCGGTGGCGGGTGTAGATGGTAGGAACAACCCTTATAAACCATCAATGGGCAAGCAGACTGAAGTGGGGATGAAGTATACGCCGCACGGCTTCAACGGCTACGCGACAGTTGCTCTGTATAATCTGGTTCAGTATAACGTGCCGACTACCGATCCTGAACATCTCAGCATCTCAACACAAACCGGGCAGGTTCGCTCTCGCGGCATAGAGTTGGAAATGAGCGGTGGGGTGGCGCACGGCTTGACTGTGCTGTGCAACTACAACTACGGCAAAGTCGAGACCACCAAATCACTTGATCAAGCCGAAGTGGGTAAACGCATTGTTGAGCAGCCATTACAACAAGCGTCCGGTTGGGTGAATTATGCGTTCCAAGGAACACTCTCCGGATTATCGTTGGGAACGGGTGTGCGTTATGTCGGTAGTTCTTTTGGTGACTCAAAGGAAAACCCCAACCTGAAGGCTCCGGCCTATACCCTTTAGGATGCCATGGTGGCCTATGACTTCACCAAGGATTGGCGCTTGCAGGTCAACGCCACCAACCTCAGCAACCGCGAATATGTCAGCGTGTGCAACTACTGGTGCTACTACGGTGAAGGCCGCGTGTTCAATGCCAACCTGAGCTACCGCTGGTAATCACGGATTCGATGATATTGATTGATGATAAACCCTACCCATAAGCGGGGTTTTTTCATTTAGCGCTGATTTGCCGATAGTTGTTGACTTTGCACTTAATGATAATAAAAATCATTTCATTATCATTAAATGAGACACAACGTGAACGGTCACGCTGCTACCTATGCTGACCCCGTCGAATCCCTAGCAGTACAGCGAATTTATCACGAGCACCATGTCTGGTTACAGGCGTGGCTGCGTCGGCGTTTGGGATGCTCGCAGCAGGCAGCCGATCTGGCGCAGGATACCTTCGTGCGTCTGGTCAGCACGCAGCAGGCCACCCAACTGCGTGAACCCCGCGCCTGGTTGACCACTGTCTCCCACGGTCTGGTGGTGAATTTCTGGCGGCGGCGCGATATTGAAAATGCTTATTTGCAGGTGTTGGCGGAACAGCAGCTTGAGACGGAGCCGTCTTTGGAGCAGCATGCCATCATTATTGATACACTGCTGGAGATAGACCGCATGCTCAGTACGCTGTCTGCCAAGGCTAGGCAGGCGTTTCTTTGGGTGCATATTGATGGACTGACGTACCAGCAAGTGGCCGATCGCCTTGGTGTCTCCGATAGTATGGTGAAAAAATACATGATACAGGCGATGTTCGCTTGCTTGACCTGTCAGGATCGCTAATTTCGGCCATGCGATCTGACGATATTCATCAGGATGTGTTCTACGATGCCGCCGAATGGTATGCCATTCTCTACGCGGATGATTGCACAGCAAACGAGCGCCATGCCTGGCAGAAATGGCTGAATAGCCACCCGTTGCACCAGCAGGCGTGGCCGCGTGTCGAGCAGATACATACCTGTTTTCATTCCGTCGAGAGCCCAGTGGCGTCCAGCGTATTAAACAGTCAGGGAACCGAACGACGTCACCTGTTAAGACTGTTGGCATTGATGACGCTGCTGGATGGCGGTGCTTATAGCGTCCCTTGGGAAACCTATGCTGTGGACTATCGCACCGCCAAGGGGGAAAACCGCAGCTGGGTGCTGGCAGAGGTGCTGACGCTAAACCTGAATACCGATTCAACGTTCACACGCTACGACCAGGACGGAAAGATTGCCGCATTGCGCGGCTTTGTTGAATAATAGGGAATAATGCTGTTATGACACGCATGTTTTGGATTAAAATGCTGATCGCTCCGGGATGCATCACCACGCTCTGGATTTAACATACTGATTTTACGTCAAGGGAATCCGCAGCCTTTATGGCTACGCAGCATA
>NZ_JAHWCO010000609.1:0-1027 GCF_020054415.1 Candidatus Symbiopectobacterium sp.
TGTTGCATAATCATTTTTCATACCGGCAGCATGACACAGGCGGGCAACAGGGGGTATTAAAGCGCGTTAAAGCCTGCAAGCGCTTATATCGGCTTGCCGGTCGGCCTGCCCTCATGACCGTTACTGTGCTGATGGTTCTCCAGCGACACCTTCCCAGCCTGGATATCCCCGCTGGCCTTGATATCGCCGTTAATATTAGCACCACCGTCCCCGGACAGTCCGCCCTGATAAGTCAGTCGCTTTTGCACCGTCAGGTTGCCGGTCGAGAGGGTATCAGGAGCATTGCATATTCGCATCGAGTGTGAGCCGTTTACTCGCTTTCACCGTCGCATTTTGCGTCTGAATATGCACAGTGTCCTGGGTGGTCAGTATCAGGGTCTGGAGGGTGCCGCCGACGGCCATCACATGGGTTTTGCGGTCATACTCGACAAAGGTGCCATCGGCAAAGTCGACCCGGCGTTTATCGCGTGACGCAATAGCCGGTTGGTCGACCTGTGAATAGACCGCGCCGAGCACCAGGCCATCATCGCCATAAGGAGGGTCAAGTAACAGTTTGACCTGCTCACCGATATCCGGCAGCCAGTAGTCCTTGTTATTCTGCGTGTTGCGCTGCAGAACCTCAAGCCAGGCGGTACGCAGATTATCCAGCTCAGGCAGGCGAACGCGTACCCGCACCGTTTTCTCATCCACCGCACTCACCGTGCCCGTGGTAAATTTGATACCGCTCATCGATTTTTCTCCTGTGCAACGGGCGTTTCTTTTGCCACCACGCCAATGCTGCCGTCGGCTTTTTGGCCGATGATCATAAGACTCTGTGGCTTGCTGGCCTTGCCTTTTTTATGCGAATGAGGGCTTTGTTGAATAAATCAAAACTTGTAACGACTGCTCCCCATACGGGTCGATTGTTACGTGATGCGAATACTGTTCGGCATTCCTAATAGCGTGATCCGGTTAAGCGCTTTGACCATGGCCATGGCTTCACCCACCTGAGCATCGTAGTCTCTCAGACTTAGATGACCACCCAGAA
>NZ_JAHWCO010000523.1:0-1371 GCF_020054415.1 Candidatus Symbiopectobacterium sp.
CTCAGGTGGGTGAAGCAATGGCCATGGTCAAAGCGCTTAACCGGATCACGCTATTAGGAATGCCGAACAGTATTCGCATCACGTAACAATCGACCCGTATGGGGCGCAGTCGTTACAAGTTCTGATTTATTCAACAAAGCCACGCCTTTCATGTAGCGTTGTGAGTAATTGGGTGTAACCTTATTCTCACAGCCACGTTATGGTGTCAGAAGAATGACAGCGGATAACAAGAGAGTTAATGCATGGCAACAACATTGAAAGCGATTATCCCCGTCGCAGGTCTGGGTATGAACCTGCTGCCGGTAACAAAAGCGATCCCAAAAGAGATGCTGCCGTTGGTGGATCGTCCGGTAATCGAGAAAATCGTTAACGAGTGCGTCAATGCCGGTGTCAAAGGAATTGTGCTGGTTACACACGCCTCAAAAAACGCCATTAAAAACCACTTCGATACCTCTTTCGAGCTGGAATCTTTGCTGGAAGAGCGGCAAAAACGCCAACTGCTGGCCGATGTACAAGCCATCTGTCCTAAGGGCGTGACGATTATGAACGTGCGCCAGGGTGAAACACTGGGGTTGGGGCACGCCGTCAACTGCGCGCGACCTATCGTGGGCAACAATCCGTTTGTAGTGGTGTTGCCGGATGTGGTGATGGATGAAGCAAGTGCCGATCAGAGTAAAGAGAATCTGGCACAGCTGATCGCACGTTTTGAAGCAACAGGCCACAGCCAGGTGCTGGTGAAACACCGCCCTTATGAAGTGCTGCCGGAGTACTCAGTGGTGGAATGCGCTAAGCCATTGAACCACGCAGGTGACGCCGCGGTTATCACTTCCATGATTGAGAAACCGGAAGTGCCGCCGGAAGAAGGGTCAGATTTGTCGGCGGTCGGGCGTTATGTACTCTCTGCTGATGCCTGGTCTATTCTGGAAAAAACGCCTGCCGGTGCTTGGGGGCGTATCCAACTGACCGATGCCATTGCCGAACTGATTGAGCAAAACCATCAGGTAGATGCGGTGCAGATGGCAGGCCGCAGCTTTAACTGTGGGCGCAAGCTGGGTTACATGCAGGCATTTGTCGCTTATGGCCTGCGTAATCCTGAATTTGGCGATGCGTTTAAAGCCAGCATTAAAGCACTGCTGAGCAAACCAGAAAACGTGTAATTATTGATTTTTTCAGTAATTGGCCGGCTTTGTTGAATAATAGGGAATAATGCTGTTGTGACACGCCTGTTTGGGATTAAAATGGGCTTTGTTGAATAAATAGAACTTTTGGGTAATCATCGGAGCAGATCACCACAGTTGTTTCAAAATCAGGTCTCCATGGCAAAACAAAATTTTAAAATCACCAACTGGCCCTCTTATAACAAGGCCCTCA
>NZ_JAHWCO010000580.1:0-1958 GCF_020054415.1 Candidatus Symbiopectobacterium sp.
GGTTGTGGTGGAGCAGGGGGAGTAAAGACGTTACCGCTCTGCATTGCTGCGATTAGCTGGCGCATTACCTCGGTATTTTCTTTAATGACTAATTCAAGGCTCATGGGGTACCTCAGGTATAAAGAATGATCGGGAAGTGGGCATTGGGGGTTCTTTCCAGTTCATCGCGCTTACGCAACCAGCGCAGGCGGCGCACTGTGTTATTTACGGGGGCAGTGCCTAACGGGGCGGTTTTAACTTTTTCCTGTTGTTGCATCGTGGTGGTCCTCCTCAGCGAACTTAATAAAGCGCCCGCGACCAGGGCCGACGCTTGATAAATTCACATTTGCTTGAGGGACATGCAGCAAAAAGCATGTCCCTTATCACGTTCCTGTCTCGCATTCCGGTTTCAACGGGTTAGCCAAGACATTCAGCGGGCCACTGAATTGCGGGGGGTGACTGCCCTGTCCAGATTGTTAAAGAGCGGGTGGTGCATGCGATCTGGTTATTCATAATCGCATAGATAGTATCGAGACTTGTTTTCGCATTGTCAATTCTTTTTCGCATTAATTTTCTCGGGAGAGGTTCTCTTGGTTTTTAAATTAATCTGGGTAGTACAGCGAATCTTTGACTATGCCTGCCACGTAGAATATTTTTTTTATGGTGTGCGCCTCTAGACGAATAGGGGCATGTTCTGAGTTGATTGAAAGCAAGTTAACAATTCCATCTTTTTGAAAGAGAAATATTTTTACCATTACTTCCCCTTGTGTATCTTGAACTAGTACTTCATCTCCTGGCTTAAATTTCCGGTTAGGCTCTATCACAACAAACTCCCCGTGTTGTATCCGAGGCATCATTGAATCTCCTTGGCACTTGAGTGCAAATGCATCTTTATCCTTTGTTGGCCACAAGACATAGCCATCCCCTTGGCCAACAGCGTATTCTTGAGGATCCCAATAGCCACCACCGCCAAGTTGTGCCGTACCCAGCATCGGTACTTTAGTAAAAGTCAGAGGGATAGGCTGACTAGGGAATGCTTCATTTTGTGGGATCTCTTCCGGTTGATTATTATCTTTGAGAGTTAAATCCTTATATAGCAAGTCGTTGGCCTCTACATTGAAAAATTTTGCAAGGTTTTGAACCACCGCCAACCTTGGGCTTTTGACTTCACCAT
The DNA here is from genome assembly GCF_020054415.1 of Candidatus Symbiopectobacterium sp. Taxonomy (NCBI): domain Bacteria; kingdom Pseudomonadati; phylum Pseudomonadota; class Gammaproteobacteria; order Enterobacterales; family Enterobacteriaceae; genus Symbiopectobacterium; species Candidatus Symbiopectobacterium sp. Next base: position 1,154 of record NZ_JAHWCO010000580.1, read on the forward strand.
TTAGCATTCGGTGCAATGTAGGTTGTGGCATCCCTATTCGCCGTGATAATTCAGCAACACTTTTTACATGCTTCTTTGTCATTAAGCTCTTGATATTTCTGTTTAAATTTTCAGTTCCTACGTGCATTTGTACGTCTCCAGATATAAAAATATGTCTTTTAGCATATTATAATCGAATAATAATAATTTTTTTGCATTGCATACTTCTATGCGAATTGTTATTTTTAATGCGGTTAATGCATAAATTTGGAGTTGAGATGATGAATAAAAAAACACCTCAAGAAGTTGTTAGGGCGCTGCTGGCCCTTGGATTCACTCAAAAAGACCTAGAGAAGGACACTGGTGTAAAACAACCTTCAATAAGTCGAATACTTACGGGGAAGAACGGTGATCCTCGGATATCTACAGTGCGTGCTCTAGAACAGTTCTATCTAGCACAAATAGCTACTACTACCAAGGCCAAGGCCAAATAGCCCATGCCTATACGGTATTCAACAGGGCTGCACGCCAGAGACGCCAAACCAAAGCCTGCGGTATGTGAAAACTTCTCGCGTTTTAGTTACACCCTGGAAGATCTCCGCAAGGCCATCGGCATCACGCAGGAAGACACCCGGGCGCAGATGTACGCCAAAAAAGTACGCCTGCCCTATATCTGGCATTCGATGAAGGATGTTGCCGTTGGTCGTTATGCGCTCAATGCTGGTGATCGCGATGTGCTGTTCCTCGATATGGACGGCTGCGATGAAGAGGCATGGCGGGCGTTGCGCGACGCACTGGCCTGCTTCTCATGCTTCACTTACTCAAC
>NZ_JAHWCO010000317.1:0-1660 GCF_020054415.1 Candidatus Symbiopectobacterium sp.
GCCACTTTTGCCATAACCGTGTTTTTTCACAGGAGATGTCTGTTCACAAAACGGGCATCTTACATCAACTTTAGCCACTGTATTCCACATCCAAAACCGGACATTTCACACTGCAATCAACATATTGAATACACGACCTAGAAGCGCAAGAAAAACGGTAACGCCGTTGGCAAGAAAGTAAGTATTCACTGACTACGGCGCAGCAGCAACGTCAGGAAACAGAACAGCAGCTTGCCCTGCTGCAACAGCGTATTCAGGCGCACTGGGAAGGGCTTGCCGAGGCTGCACACAAACAGCAACAGCTCAGCGCGGCGTTGACAACACAGCAAGAAACACTCGCCGCTGCGCTCGCGCCCTACGCCTTGGTTCCGCCAGCACTTGCCGAACAACAGCAATGGCTGGCGGAACGTGCCTCCGAAGCGGAACGTTGTAAAACCACCGAACAGCAGTTGCAGCAGGATGACAACACGCTGGCCTCACTGCATGCAACCGTGCAGGAACGGGAAAAAATGGTACAGGCACTCGATGCGAGCGCCACACTACAGCAGACACAATGGCAGGATGGTGAAAAACAGTTGGCAACCTTGCGCCAGCAACGCCACGCCCTGTTTGGCGATCGCGACACGCAGCAGGTGCGTCAGGAATGGCGACAGCATAGCGAACAGCATCAGCAGCGCGTTGATAAGTTAGCTGTCACGCGGCAAGACGCAGCGGCACAGCTCGCCCAATTAGCAGGAGAATTGGCCGGGCAACGCGCACACCACGAACACTGTGTAGACGCGGAGCTGCAAGCCTCAGTCCAGTTTGCGACGGCCTTGGCGCACAGCCCCTTTATTGATGAAACCGCGTTCCAGCAGGCACTGCTGGATAACGACACGCGTCAGGCGCTGCGTACCAAACTCGACGCAGTACGTCAGGCTGTCACGGAAACCAAAGCACTGCTACAACAAGCCACCGTCGCGTTGAACACGAATCTGGCCCAGCGCCCGGAAACCGTGCCGGAGGACGACGCGGACGCAACACCTGAACAACGGCTGGAACAGATTGATAGCGCACTGAAAACCAATCTCTATCAACAAGGTGAATGCCAGCAACGGCTGCGCAACGATTAGATGCAACGGGATAAACAGCAAGCGCTACTACAGGAGATCGAGCAACAGAGTCAACAGTATGCCGACTGGAGCTGTCTCAACGATCTTATTGGCTCGCAAAGCGGTGATAAATTCCGCAAGTTCGCTCAGGGGTTAACGCTCGATCATCTGGTGTATCTGGCCAACCTGCGCCTTGCCCGCCTACACGGTCGTTATCAGCTACAGCGTAAAATCGATGATGAGCTTGGCCTGCATGTGCTCGATACCTGGCAGGCCGATGCGGTGCGCGATACCCGCACCCTGTCGGGCGGTGAGAGCTTTTTGGTCAGTCTGGCGCTAGAGTTGGCGCTCTCCGATCTGGTGAGCAACAAAACCCGTATCGATTCGCTGTTTCTGGGGCTTTATTGAATAATAGTGATTCATGCTGTTTTACCAAGCCAGTTTTGGTAGAAAATGCTTGTCCCCTCAGGTGTACAGCTTTCTCATGAGGCCTAACTGCATGATTTTGCGTTGCGATGATCCGTCGTTTCACTGGACTGCCAGCATAAAATCTATTTATTCAACAAAGC
>NZ_JAHWCO010000211.1:0-3909 GCF_020054415.1 Candidatus Symbiopectobacterium sp.
AAACGTGCTGCGGGCGTACGCCGATGGCCACTTTACTCGATGGAAAACGGATCTGGGCAGAAAAGAATCTGAACCAGATGTAATCTGACAGACATCTGTATAAATAATCGGTAACTGTCAGATCAGGTCTGAGCTAGTACAATTAAGGATTGGGCCTTTGTCGTGAACATAGAGCTTCACTATTTACCGCCTTACAGTTCGAATCTGAACGCGATAGAACGCCTGTGGAAAGTGATGAATGAGCATGCACGGAATAATCGCTATTTTGAGAATACCCGCGATTTTCGGGATGCAATATTCAATTTTTGGTCGTGTATTCAATGAGTTTATTCTACATCAACTCATTGAATACACGACCCCATCCTGTGATCACGACTCGACACCCTGTGCTGGCCGGTCGTGGCATTTGTCGCAATGAATGCAGTCATGGTGTGGGTTGCCGGGGAACAGTACTTTGTGCTTGGCAGCAGTAATAATCTCTCCTGTTTTGCGGGCAGCGTACTGCTGTTTATCGCCCACGGCGTCTGGCTGATTCACCATTATCGCTTTCCGTTTCGTGCCCATCAGGCGATGGTGGCTGCCAGCTATTTCGCGGGCCATTTTTTAATCGTAAGAGCGCTCTATTTTTAATCAGTGCTGAATATCAAAAGCGCTGTGCAGATACTGGCAGCAGTGATAAAGTCGTGGATGAGAACCACTATCATCAAACAGGAGACCATGATGCATTCTCATCACCACACTCACCACGATCATGGTGCCAACGCTTGCTGCCAGCGCCATGCGCAGCACAGTAGCCATGCTGATCGCAGCTGCTGCGCGGTGAAACACAACACTACAACCCTCTCTGCATGCGGCACCACACCAGGTGCGGAACACAGCGCGTCTGACGGCGGAGAGAGCGGCGATTCCGGCGACCCCGACGGCAGCGACACCCCACCCGCTTCCGGTGTGCGCTTCAGTTGGATCATCCGTGGGATGGATTGTCCCAGTTGCGCCAAAAAGATCGAAAACGCTATCACCACGCTTCCCGGCGTTATTCAAGCAAGCGTTCGCTTCGCCACTGAAAAACTTATTGTTGATGCACAATCCGATATTCGTACACAGATTCAACGCGTCATAGCTCTCGCTGGGTTTACCTGGCAAGACACGTCCCCTGGCGCAACCGTCCCAACATCATCCACCCCTGCCGAAACGCCTTTACGCCGTATCCTGCGTGAACACGGTTTTCTCATTCTGTTTGCGGTGTTGACCGCAGCCAGCGGGATACTTTCGCTGTTTTCGCCTAGCGCTTCAGAGATAGCCTTTATCGCCACCACACTGCTGGGGTTGATGCCGCTGCTCTCACAGGCGACTAAACTGATTCGCAGCGGCACGCCCTTTGCCATCGAAACGCTGATGAGCGTCGCCGCGCTGGGTGCCTTGTTGATTGGTGCTACCAGCGAAGCCACCATGGTGATTTTGCTGTTTATGCTGGGAGAGCGCCTAGAAGCCTACGCCGCACAGCGCGCCCGTCGCGGTGTCAGCGCGTTGATGGCGTTGATGCCAGAAACCGCAACGGTGATCCGTGCTGGTCAGCGTACTCAGGTCAGCATTGCCGCACTGCAACCCAGCGATGTGATCGAAGTGGCACCTGGCAGCCGATTGCCCGCCGATGGCGAACTGCTGGTTCCCCATGCCAGCTTTGATGAAAGCGCATTGACCGGGGAATCCCTGCCGGTAGAGCGTGAGCAGGGTGACAAGGTCTCAGCAGGCATCCTGAGCGTCGATCGCCTGATACAGTTGCGCGTGATATCCGAACCGGGCAACAGTGCCATCGACCGTATTTTGCATTTGATTGAAGAAGCCGAGAGCCACCGTGCGCCGATAGAGCGTTTTCTCGATCGCTTTAGCCGCTATTACGCCCCGGCCGTCATGCTGCTTGCCGCGGCGACCATCGTGGTGCCGCCACTGCTATTTGGTGCGCCGTGGCAGGAGTGGATTTATCGCGGGCTGACTCTGTTGCTGATTGGCTGCCCCTGTGCATTGGTGATTTCCACCCCGGCGGCCATCACATCCGGCTTAGCAGCCGCTGCCCGGCGCGGCGCGCTAATCAAAGGCGGCGCGGCGCTGGAGATTCTGGGCACCACCAATACCATCGCTTTCGACAAAACCGGCACCCTGACACAGGGCAAACACCAGGTGACAGATGCGATACCCGCGCAGGGCGTGAGCAAGGTTGCGTTGCTGGCACGCGCGGCGGCGATCGAGGCGGGTTCACACCACCCGCTGGCGAAAGCAATTGTCCAGCATGCCCGCACGGTTGCCCCGATGCTGCCGGTGGCAACGGCACAGCGTGCGCTGGTTGGCGTGGGGGTTGAGGGCATTATCGCAGGCAAAACCATCAGCGTCAAAGCACCCGCTAAAATCGCACCCGAGGCACTCGACGCAGACTGGCGCAATCAGATTCACATCCTGGAAAGCGACGGAAAAACCGTGGTGGTGGTACAGGAAGAAACGCACATCATTGGCTTGCTGGCGCTGCGTGACACCTTGAGGGCGGATACTCAGAAAGCGATTGAAGCACTACGCACGTTGGGAATTCGCTGCACCATGCTCACCGGTGATAATCCGCGTTCGGCGGCAGCCATCGCGGCGACGCTGGGCATTGACTATAAAGCGGGTCTACTGCCCGCCGACAAAGTCGATGCCGTGCGCGAAATGAACCAGATCCATCCGACGGCGATGGTGGGCGATGGCATTAACGATGCGCCAGCGATGAAATCGGCAGCTATCGGCATTGCCATGGGTGGGGGCAGCGACGTTGCGCTGGAAACCGCCGATGCGGCGCTCACGCATAATCGGCTAAGCGAACTGGCGTGCATGATTCGGCTTTCGCGCGCCACGCGCAACAATATCCGGCAAAACATCACGCTGGCGCTGGGGCTGAAAGCCATCTTTTTGGTGACCAGCCTGTTGGGGATCACCGGATTGTGGCTCGCCGTGCTGGCTGATTCCGGTGCCACGGCGCTGGTAACCGCCAATGCACTGCGCTTATTGCGCCGCGAAAAACCATAAGACGCCGGATAACGGTAAAAAGCTACTTCTTGCGCAGGAGATAGCGGTAGGGCAGAGATTCCGTCTCCTGTGCCAGAAGCTCGTGCTCCATATAGACACAAAAGCCCGGTATATCGCGCGTGGTTGCCGGGTCATCCGCCAGAATAAGTAGCGTCTGCCCCGTCTCCATCTGACGCACGGTTTTACGCACCATCATCACCGGTTCCGGGCAGCGCAGCCCCTGTGCATCGAGGTTTTTATCCGGGTTGGTGAAGGTGTCGGTCATCATTATTCTCGGTAATGGCATAAGGGCATAGATAACGACCGCACAGTGTGGCAGCCATCAAAACCGCCCTAGTTTACGCCGCAGATTTTCCTGCGCAACCTACGATATCGATTGCGCATAAACTCACCATTGCAATCCCCACCTAACAGCGTATCGTGCCGCGCGCTGCTCCTTGTGTCAGTCGCATTGATCCCTGTATCAGCCGCATTGAATAAGTAGCATGAATTACGTGCCATAATATCATTGTTAACGGTACCACTTGGGGTTCCCTCACCCCAATCACTAAAAAGGTCACATAGCCATGTTTCATTTTACCGCCCAGCAGCGGCTGGTCGTGTATTCAATGAGTTGATGTAGCATCAAACGTAGTACTCGCGTTCGATGTAAGTACCGATGATCCTATAGTGCATTTCGGATGATTTTGAATATCCGAGCATCTTGCGATTGAGCCGTTGCAATCGGTTACGCAGTGTCAGATGCGCACGCTCAATACGCTGTGTATACAGCTTGCTAACAATGTGTTTTACTTTTGGAAGTTCGTCGTTGTAAGCCCTGTAGCCATCCGTGTTTGCATGACTGACGACGGTAAC
>NZ_JAHWCO010000666.1:0-1391 GCF_020054415.1 Candidatus Symbiopectobacterium sp.
AAACGTGCTGCGGGCGTACGCCGATGGCCACTTTACTCGATGGAAAACGGATCTGGGCAGAAAAGAATCTGAACCAGATGTAATCTGACAGACACCTGTATAAATAATCGGTAACTGTCAGATCAGGTCTGAGCTAGTACATCTTAGCTGATCATAGAGTTCCTGCGCTTGTTTCTTGTATGTCGTGTTAAGGCATTTTCTAACTCTTTTTCCACTGTCCGGCTCGACAAAGTCGCAGTACCAATTGCCGTAACGTTGTTTGAGTGCCATCGATTGTTACCTTTTTGTTGATGGCCGATCTCTGCATTCACGGCCTGATTTTGTGATGCCCTGCCGTAATATGCAAGACACTCTGATTTAAGTATTTCGTAATGGCCTTTGCCATTTGGGCCACTTTTCCTTGCCGTCAGTAAGCCCGCCTTGATCAGCGATCGCACGGTACGCTGTGATTTTTTAAGGAATGCAGCAGCTTCGATAAGCGTAAATGGCTCATCGTCCAGCCTTATTTCACACATAATTGCCTCTGTTATCCTTTTGCATGCTTTACGTGACCGGTCATCAATTGATGCGATTTATGGTGTGGTTGATAAGGTTAAACTCTGGTGTGTGCATCATGCTGCGATCCCCTGGATCCTGAGTGCAGCACGCTGGATCTGGTTGATGAACATACGCCCCATCGATTCCAGTTCTTCACGATTGATGTAGCTGGTCGCGGGTCCACGCCAGTTTTTGTCAAAGACGGCAATAGCTCCTGCAAAGAAAGCGCCAGACGGTTTCTGCTTTTCGTCAGCAGGGATAAACCAGTCGGGAAGCTGAAATCCAACTCGCCCACGGATAAAAGCAATATGATCGGCATTTTCAGGCCACCAGCTTTCACTCGTGGCCGCTTTGATGAGATACACATAACGACCGCCGCGCTCACGCATTACCATGGTGTGCTGCATAATGTGAGTCATACCTGTGATGTATTGCCCTTCGTGCCTGGATGCGAGGCTGTAGGGTGGATTGGCGTAGGCGACACCGCCGAGTTCTGCCAGACGGACAGACCAGTCTTGCGTTAGCGCATTATCCTCTGCCGTATAAAAGGCTTCGCATTTTGCGTTATGGTTGTCAGCAAACAGATCAAGAACGAATGGCCCGAATTTTGCATTAATTCCCCACCAGAGATCATCAGGCGTGCGCCACTGGTCTCCTACGTCTGCCAGCATGTGTCTAGTACGCGAGCGCAGTTTGTTTAGTTTTTGGCTATAAGGGGCTTTGTTGAATAAATAGAACTTTTGGGTAATCATCGGAGCAGATCACCACAGTTGTTTCAAAATCAGGTCTCCATGGCAAAACAAAATGTTAAAATCACCAACTGGCCCTCTTATAACAAGGCCCTCAAGCAGCGC
>NZ_JAHWCO010000425.1:0-2926 GCF_020054415.1 Candidatus Symbiopectobacterium sp.
AAACGTGCTGCGGGCGTACGCCGATGGCCACTTTACTCGATGGAAAACGGATCTGGGCAGAAAAGAATCTGAACCAGATGTAATCTGACAGACACCTGTATAAATAATAGGTAACTGTCAGATCAGGTCTAAGCTAGTACATCAAAGCAAGGCACAATCAACGCAAACACGTATTTGCGCGCATCGGCAATCACCGCCACCTGTTCGATAAAGCGGTCTTGACCCAAGGTGCCTTCCAAGTGCTGCGGCGCAATATATTTTCCGCCGGAGGTTTTCATCAAGTCTTTCAGGCGCTCGGTGATATACAGGTTACCCTCGGCATCCAGCTTCCCGGCGTCACCGGTTTTCAGCCAGCCATCGGCGGTGAAGGCTTCAGCAGTTTCCTGCGGACGGCGGAAATAACCGCGCATCAGCGTAGCGCCGCGCACCTGTATTTCGTTTTCGTCACCAATGCGCACTTCGATACCCGGTAGCGGCGTGCCGATCAAACCCAGCCGCACATTATCCGCTTCCCAGCACGATACCGTGGCGCAGGTTTCCGTCATGCCGTAACCGTAAATAACGCGCACGCGCATCGACTGGAAAAACAGAATGATATTCTCATCCAGATGCGCGCCAGCCGCAGGCATAAAGCGAATCTTACCGCCTAGCAGGTGGCGCAGCTTGGTCAGCACCAGTCGATCGGCGACGCGATGCAGTAGCGCATGCAACGGTGAACGTGATTTACCTGAAATACGAGCCAGAAACGCCTTGCGTCCCTGCGCGATGGCCCAGTTAAACAGCGTGCGACGATGCCAGGGTGCCTGCGCGACTTTTTCGTGAATGGCGCTATACACTTTCTCGTAGAAACGCGGCACCGCACACATCACCGTCGGTGAAACGGCCTGCATAGCATTGCGTGCCAGATTGGTGTCGGTCAAATAGACGTTTTGTGCACCGGTGTGCATCATGTAAAACGACCAGGTGCGCTCAAACACGTGAGAGAGCGGTAGGAAGCTCAGAGAGATATCGTCCTGCGACACACACAGGCGCTCATCGTGCAACTTCAGCACCATCGCAATGTTGGCGTAATCCAGCATCACCCCTTTCGGCTCACCGGTCGTGCCGGAGGTGTAGATCAACGTGAAGAGATCATCCAGATTACGCTCATCAATGCGCTGTTGCAGCGCAGGCTGCCAGTAGGCGTCATCTACATCGGCCTCAAACGCCGCCAGCGTCAGCGCCAACGGGCAGTGATGCAGATTCACATTGTCATCGAGCACGATGATGCGCTTAAGCTGCGGACACTCCGGCAGTAGCGCCAATATCGCATCATACTGAGGCTGAGAACCGACAAAAAATGGTGCGAATATCCGCGTCATTGATGATAAACGCAGCCTGTGTCGCAGTGTTGCTGGCATAAATCGGGACGGTCACGCCACGCACGTACAGCGTCGCGAGATCTGCCAGCGACCAGTTGAGGGAATTATGAGAGAACAACGCGACACGCTCTTGGGCATCAATCCCCAGCGAGAGCAGTGCACTGGCAATGCGACGAATACGCGCACCGGCCTGAAACCAGGTAAGCTGCATTTCGCCAGAGGCATACCATTCACGCAGTGCGGTACGGCCGGAACAATGAGCAATCTGGTGTTGGATGCGTTCAACCAAGTGGTATTGCGACAAATGGGTAGACATAAAAAATGAGCCTGGGAAATTTCAGCGTACAACTGTTTATCATTTTGGCGCAGTCTACCGATCTCGCCAGAGACCGCAACGATCTTTCACATTGACATGATGGAAGGTTGACGCCACGCACATCTGCCCATTTGCGCGCCCCACGTGACGACGGCAACGCAAACGGTTTCGTCGCGACCGGGAACGAACACCGTTCTATGATCACAAATGCTTGACATAACCACAAGAATCAAGTACCAATAAAAGCACGAGCGATGCCATTCCCGCGGTTAAGCGGTGTATGGCAAATTTTACAGCTAACCGGATCAGACGAGATATCATGTTCAAACACACTTTCCTACTAGGCCTACTACTACACGCATCAACATTGCGCGGTATGCCTGTGGGTGAAAGTCAGAGCTGATTTCACGTTACACAGAACGAAGAACCCGCGCCGATGCGCGGGTTTTTTTTTTCCCGTTCTGCGCTCGAATAAACACGATAAGGAATCTTTCCAATGAGCCAGCAGGTCATTATTTTCGATACCACATTGCGTGATGGTGAGCAGGCATTACAAGCCAGTCTGAGTGTAAAAAAGAAACTGCAAGTGGCCTACGCGCTGGAAAGATTGTGCGTGGACGTGATGGAAGTCGGCTTTCCGGTCTCTTCGCAGGGCGATTTCGAATCGGTACAGACCATTGCGCGTCAGATTAAAAACAGCCGGGTGTGTGGTTTGGCCCGCTGCGTCGATAAAGACATCGATGTCGCCGCTGAAGCGCTGCGCTTTGCCGAAGCCTTCCTCATTCACGTATTCCTGGCCGCCTCTACGCTGCACATCGAATCCAAACTGCGTTTGTCGTTCGAGCAGGTCATTGAGAAAGCGGTTCACTCCGTCAAACGGGCGCGTAACTACACCGACGACGTAGAGTTATCCTGTGAAGATGCTGGCCGTACGCCTATCGATAACCTGTGCCGTATCGTTGAAGCTGCTTTGTTGAATAAATAGATATTATGCTGCGTAGCCATAAAGGCTGCGGATTCCCTTGACGTAAAATCAGTATGTTAAATCCAGAGCGTGGTGATGCATCCCGGAGCGATCAGCGTTTTAATCCAAAACAGGCGTGTCACAAGGCTTTGTTGAATAAATCAGAACTTGTAACGACTGCGCCCCATACTGGTCGATTGTTACGTGATGCGAATACTGTTCGGCATTCCTAATAGCGTGATCCGGTTAAGCGCTTTGACCATGGCCATGGCTTCACCCACCTGA
>NZ_JAHWCO010000711.1:0-1204 GCF_020054415.1 Candidatus Symbiopectobacterium sp.
GATGCTCAGGTGGGTGAAGCCGTGGCCATGGTCAAAGCGCTTAACCGGATCACGCTATTAGGAATGCCGAACAGTATTCACATCACGTAACAATCGACCCGTATGGGGCGCAGTCGTTACAAGTTCTGATTTATTCAACAAAGCCAAAATTAATCCAATCATTGAGATTTATTTCACTATGAATATGAAAATATCAAGCAACGTAAGTCCAATTAAAGAAAAGTTTGCAACTATTACAAAGCGTAATATAACTACATCAAATAGAACCAGCAGCACCAATAATATCATTCAAGCACATAATTGTGTTCATACATTTGTATCTATAAAACAATTTATTAACGCAAAAAATAATAATTACATTGATATAAGTGAGGTTAATCAAATTAATATTAAAAATAGAGAATATAAAATCCAAGAAAAAGATGGAAAAGTTAAGATTATTAAGTCAAAAAAATACAGAAAATTTGATTTTATCAAACATTTTCTTGAAAAATGCAAGGCAAATCATTTTGCCTCGGTAAAAAAAGATATAGAATCTATGGTTGATCAAAAGAATCACATTAAAAATATGGTGACTTACGATATTCCAAGAAAGACTGCTATCTCAACTGACCACGATATTCCAAGAAAGCATGCTATCTCAACTGAGTACGATATTCCAAGAAAGCATGCTATCTCAACTGAGTACGATATTCCAAGAAAGCATGCTATCTCAACTGACCATGATATTCAAAAAAAGCCTGCTATCTCAACTGAGTACGATATTCCAAGAAAGCATGCTATCCCAACTGAGTACGATATTCCAAAAAAGCATGCTATCTCAACTGAGTACGATATTCCAAGAAACCCTGCTATCTCAACTGACCACGATATTCCAAGAAAGCCTGCTATATCAGCTGACTACGATATTCCAAGAAAGCCTGCTATCTCAACTAACTACGATATTCCAAGAAAACATGGATTGTGACTCAGATTTGCTGACAGTGTTTGTAATGGTCAACTAGGCTGTGTATCTTAATTGGGCTTTGGGCTTTGGGCTTTGGGCTTTGGGCTTTGGGCTTTGGGCTTTGTTGAATAATAGGGAATAATGCTGTTATGACACACCTGTTTTGGATTAAAATGCTGATCGCTCCGGGATGCATCACCACGCTCTGGATTTAACATACTGATTTTACGTCAAGGGAATCCGCAGCCTTTATGGCTA
>NZ_JAHWCO010000638.1:0-1064 GCF_020054415.1 Candidatus Symbiopectobacterium sp.
TAGCCATAAAGGCTGCGGATTCCCTTGACGTAAAATCAGTATGTTAAATCCAGAGCGTGGTGATGCATCCCGGAGCAATCAGCATTTTAATCCAAAACAGGCGTGTCATAACAGCATTATTCCCTATTATTCAACAAAGCCACTCCAAGGTACTACTGTTAGTAATGTTAACCTCTTTGTAACACAGGTATATATATTTCCCTCCTGTTCCTTTATTTAGGTCGTGAGGTAATTTTTTAAATCCTGCCGGAGGTTGAATATCCGGATTGCCTCCATAGATAATATCTATGGCATCAATCACTACCTGCCTACTCTTTACTTCATCCATATATTTTGTAATATTATTTGCCATAGATAAAACAGTGGCTTGATCATCAATTACATTATCAATATAAATAATATTTGGATAATTTTTCTTGGCAATTTCAGGGTATATTTTTTCAGATAGAACTCTGTTAGCACGTTGAGCAAGGGTAATGATAGAAGAAGATATTCCTGTAATATCAACTATACACAATGCAGCATCCTTGCTGCTTTGTGTTAGTGTCCATGACAACAGAAATAATGGATTCATAGAAGCATGACTTTGCAGTTTTTTAATCTGATCATCTACCATCGTACCCAACGTATCTGTGTTGCTGTACTCATCATAAATAGGAAGCGAAGAAGCAGAATAGATCCCCTTGCCTTTCCACTTTTCAATACTATTGCTTTCTGTAACGATAAACACACTAGAACTATTAGTAATTAATTTGTTGATTTCCAATTTTGTTATATCATCAAAATCTTCGGAAACCAAATAGTTTAATTTCATCATTTCATTAAACAAATTATCCCACTCGCTTTCATTAAGCTCCCTATAGCTATTATTGCCAACATCAGTGTTCAATGAGTGTGATAACTTTAAAATAATTAGTTCTTTATGTAAGGGGCTTTGTTGAATAAATAGAACTTTTGGGTAATCATCGGAGCAGATCACCACAGTTGTTTCAAAATCAGGTCTCCATGGCAAAACAAAATTTTAAAATCACCAACTGGCCCTCTTATAACAAGGCCCTCAAGCA
>NZ_JAHWCO010000198.1:0-2626 GCF_020054415.1 Candidatus Symbiopectobacterium sp.
CTTGCGATTGAGCCGTTGCAATCGGTTACGCAGTGTCAGATGTGCACGCTCAATACGCTGTGTATACAGCTTGCTAACAATGTGTTTTACTTTTGGAAGTTCGTCGTTGTAAGCCCTGTAGCCATCCGTGTTTGCATGACTAACGACGGTAACGCTGATGGCCACTTTTGCCATAACCGTGTTTTTTCACAGGAGATGTCTGTTCACAAAACGGGCATCTTACATCAACTTTAGCCACTGTATTCCACATCCCAAACCGGACATTTCACACTGCAATCAACATATTGAATACACGATCCAAATTCGGCTGAGTTTCCAACACGACGTGAGGCACATCCCCTAACGCGCTACGCAAATAGCGATACGTCGGTTTTTCAATCCAGGAATCCACGACACCTACCGGCGTTATCCCCAACGCGACAGCCGTATCCGTTGCCCCCTGAAACAGGGGAACCACCCGTTTAGGCTGTCCGTTAATCACGGTTACGCCAAGCGCGTGTGACCCCTGACGCGTCCAGCCTGTTGTAACCTGTAACGACAGGAATAGCAGCACCAAGCATAACATCATGTATCTTCCCATCCCGCAGCCACGGACCACAAGATGGGATAAGTGACACTTAGAAATCAATGGAGTAACCAAATGTCACGGTACGTCCACACCCGGAGAAATAGCGGGTATTGGCCGCAGTCCCCAGTCCCACTGACTGCGAATAGTAGGTGATGTACTGTTTATCCAACAGGTTAGCAACCGCCAGATTCACACGACCATAAGGCAGTTTGTAGCCGACGGCAGCATCCACCAGCAGATAACCGTCGAACCCTAGTCCGGTATCATCAAAACTGCGGCTGAAGGCATAGTTGCCTTGGACAAACGTGTTCACCTTCTCCGTCCAACTTGCCGACCAACTGGCAATCACCCGATCCGGCGCGATATTCAGGCCAGTCATCTTTTTATCCAGTTTGCCATCACCATTACTGTCGCGCTTACCTTCGGTATGGGCATAGGAACGATTGACTTTATGCTGCTCATTAATCTGATAACCGCTTCGGACCTCAACACCTTGCACGCGAGTTTTCTCACGCTTGGAAACGAAATCGTCATTGCTGTTAAGCGTAACGGAATCCCCCAGTTTCGCGCTGGAACGGAAATAGCTGGCTTCAAAGTCAACAGCCCCCTGCTGCACCCGGAAACCCGCCTCAATATTTTTGGTAACCACCGGTTTGACGTTATTCGCTTGGCTCAGATCGACACCTTCGGTGTCAATATCGCGCAGTGCACGTCCGACATCCGGCATGCCAAACCCTTCCGAGTAGTTTGTGAACAGAATCAGCGGTTCCCACGGCGAATAGACAATGCCAACGTTATATAACGTCTGGTTGAACTTGGGGGTTCCGCCTTTTACCGCCACACCGTCATAGACACCGTTTGCATTTGCCGATTGCGTGCGATAGTCATCGACTTTCAGATTGGCGATTTCGTGACGTACGCCCGCATGCAGCGTCACGTTATCCAGCAGCGCGTACTCGGTTTGTAAAAAAGGCGAGTAGTTGGTGTATTCGATTTCCGGCACATAGGTGCATTTGGTCAGATAGAGATCCTGCTTGTTCTTATCAAGCAACACATCAAAACCCGCCGTCACTTTCAATGTATCTTCCAGAAGGTCGTCACGGGTGAGCGCGAGTTTTGCCCCAAGTTTGGAGGATACCGCGCGAGATTGATCGTACAGCGTTTTGTTGGGCGCGATGGTCGTGTTCTGGAACGATTGCGAATTGGTGGCACCAAACAGCGCTTCATACTCCTGGCTGAATAACAGCGTCGAGAGTTTGAACCCCGCAAGATTGTTGTGATCGTAAGTAAGACCCGTGCTCCACACACTGCTAAACGGTGCATCGCCCGGTGGCGTACCGCGCACGGAAGTGGTCGGAATACCTTGCGCACGAACGCCATCGACGCTCAGGTAGTCATTTTCTCCGCGAATGTGGTAACGGTTTACACTCAATTGCACACGCTGATCGTCATTAAGCCAGTACCCTACCTTGGCCAACACATCGTAAGCGCGGGAATCCATGGTATCACCCTGGGTATCATCCACGCCGATGGCCCGGCCGTTACCATCAAGATATAGCCCTTGATTTTCATACCACAGAGACACTAGGTAATCGAGTTTATACACGCGACCATCGACGCGATAAGTGGTTTTATAGCTGGTCGTTTCGCCCCGGATTTTCTCTGTGGGCAGCGTGGTTTGCACGGAAACATGCTGATTGAACGCACCGTTGTCCGGGCGACGGGTGATCAGGTTAATAACGCCGCCTGTCGCCCCTAAACCATTCGTGGCATTGGCCCCGTGAATAACCTCAATCCGCTCGATCATGGAAAAATCGATGGTATGCATTTCACGTCCGGTGGGGCGTAGCTGATTCGATAGTGGAATGCCATCGACCAAAATCAACGCTGATCGACCGCGGAAGGTTTCACCGCTGCCGCGGCTTTGTTGAATAAATAGAACTTTTGGGTAATCATCGGAGCAGATCACCACAGTTGTTTCAAAATCAGGTATCCATGGCAAAACAAAATTTTAAAATCACCAACTGGCCCTCTTATAACAAGGCCCTCAAGCAGCGC
>NZ_JAHWCO010000647.1:0-1090 GCF_020054415.1 Candidatus Symbiopectobacterium sp.
AACGTGCTGCGGGCGTACGCCGATGGCCACTTTACTCGATGGAAAACGGATCTGGGCAGAAAAGAATCTGAACCAGATGTAATCTGACAGACACCTGTATAAATAATCGGTAACTGTCAGATCAGGTCTAAGCTAGTACACATTATGTGGCCTTGATAGCAATTCCAGAAATTCTCGACCACGCTTACGGCAGTATTTTGGCCGATTTAATCACAATCGGTTTGCTTGGCACATTCTGATAGGGCCCAACGTTAGTGGTTTGCACCTGAGAGATTTTGTCGGCGACATCCATCCCTTTTACCACTTTGCCAAATACCGCATAGCCAAAATCACGCTGACCGTGATCGAGGAAAGCGTTATCCGCGACATTAATAAAGAACTGACTGGTGGCGCTGTCTTTTTCAGCGGTGCGCGCCATGGCGATGGTACCACGCACGTTGCGTAAACCGTTGTCCGCTTCATTTTTGATCGGTGGGTTAGTGGCTTTTTGCTTCATTTCATCCACAAAACCGCCACCCTGCACCATAAAACCAGGGATCACGCGGTGAAAGGTGGTGCCATTGTAGAAGCCACTATTAACGTACTCGACGAAGTTTTTCACTGACACAGGCGCTTTCTGGTTATCCAGCGCTAACTCGATGTTGCCTTCAGACGTGGTTAGCAAGACGCGCGTGGTGGCGGCAGGGGCTGCGATCGCCGACGACACCATGACCGAAGATGAAAACATTGTCAGTGAAACCAAGGCTGCCGCAGCAACCAGAGTACGTTTGAACATGAGAATTCCTTTTTGATCGGGGGCTACAAGAAAGCGTAACGATTGTAAATAACCACACTCCTTAACGCTACCCTTTTACTTTTTTTTACTTAAGGGTAGGCCACAACGTTACGGCCATTAGGTATAGCATACCAGTGCGGTATCGGCGACGATCGTAAAAAAAGACGGGTAAATAACGGCTTTGTTGAATAAATAGAACTTTTGGGTAATCATCGGAGCAGATCACCACAGTTGTTTCAAAATCAGGTCTCCATGGCAAAACAAAATTTTAAAATCACCAACTGGCCCTCTTATAACAAGGCCCTCAAGCAGCGC
>NZ_JAHWCO010000406.1:0-1042 GCF_020054415.1 Candidatus Symbiopectobacterium sp.
AGTTACCTATCTGTTTTTGCGAAGACTGATTATTGATGACATGAACGGCATATCGGCCTGCTGAAAAACCTGACGACAAAAATGGCTCACTGAAGCCGAGGGCCTTTTCAGGTTCACCAGGCGCGGAACTCATCGAGGCGCGGGCATCTCACCCACAGAGACGCCGGATAGATTGAAGCAAGCCCACCATTAGTCAAAAATCAGTGTTGCAAAAATGGGGGTGACCATAGATTTGGCCAGCTTCAGGAAATCGGTGTACAACTGTTCCAGATTAAAATCGCTTTCTTTATAGCCCATCTCTTCCATGCGGTGTTTCACTGCCGCGTGACCAGAACGGGAGGTCAGGTTCAACTGCACTTCTTTCAGCACGATGGATTCCGGCGTCATGATTTCGTAGTTAGAGCGGTTTTTCAGTACGCCGTCCTGATGGATACCAGAGGAGTGGGCGAAGGCGTTAGAACCGATAATCGCTTTGTTGCCGGGGATCGGCATATTGCAAATCTGGCTCACCAACTGGCTGGTGCGATAGATTTCCTGATGATTGATATTGGTATGGACGTTCAGCAAATCCTGACGGGTTTTGATCGCCATGGTCACTTCTTCCAGCGCAGTGTTGCCTGCGCGCTCGCCCAAACCGTTCAACGTGCCTTCTACCTGACGTGCGCCAGCCTGCACCGCAGTAATGGAGTTGGCAACCGACATCCCCAGATCGTCATGGCAGTGCACGGAAATAATCGCTTCGTCGATGTTCGGCACACGATCATACAGCGTAGTGATGATGCCGCCGAACTGATATGGCGTGGTTTAACCCACGGTGTCAGGGATGTTGATGGTGGTAGCACCGGCGTTAATTGCGGCTTCAACGGGCTTTGTTGAATAATAGGGAATAATGCTGTTGTGACACGGCTTTGTTGAATAAATAGAACTTTTGGGTAATCATCGGAGCAGATCACCACAGTTGTTTCAAAATCAGGTCTCCATGGCAAAACAAAATTTTAAAATCACCAACTGGCCCTCTTATAACAAGGCCCTCAAGCAGCGC
>NZ_JAHWCO010000508.1:0-1211 GCF_020054415.1 Candidatus Symbiopectobacterium sp.
CGCTGCTTGAGGGCCTTGTTATAAGAGGGCCAGTTGGTGATTTTAAAATTTTGTTTTGCCATGGAGACCTGATTTTGAAACAACTGTGGTGATCTGCTCCGATGATTACCCAAAAGTTCTATTTATTCAACAAAGCCACCTCAACGGTGAAACACAGTGCGCACTGCCTGCCAGCCGGAATATGCGTAGCACGAGCTACGCATATTCCGAGCGCCAATTCGGAATTTATCCACCTGCATTCGGCTACGGTGACAACTCTTCTAGCACTTGACCTTTGGTTTCAATGGAATAACGCATTGTCACTACCGCCCCTATCAGGGCAATCAGCGCAAAAGCGATAAACATGTAGCGAATACCAAAGTTGCCGACAATAAACCCAACTAGGATCGGTCCCACAGCAGAACCGGCGCGCAGCCAAGCACTGCACAAACCGGTACCAATCGCACACAACCGCGTTGGGTAACGCTCTGAAGAATGGAGGTAAAGTGAGAAAGTGATGGTTTGCAATATGGCATAAGCCGCAGTGGCACATACCACAATTTGCAACGGATTGGTTGCCCCCAGTACCGTCAGGGTAACCAGTGGCACAATCGCCAGCAGGAAAGCAGTGGCATACCAAGCCTTGCGCCCCACCTTATCAATCGACAATGCACAAACGATCGAGGCTAACACTCCAAACGCCGATGTCGTCCAACCGTAAGCCAGTGCCGTTTGAATCGGTAATCCGAATACACTTTTGTACAGCGTAGGCAGCTAGGTCACCAGACCGTTGTTAATCGTATAACCACACACCCACAGCGCCCAAATGGTGAAGGTCCGCTTGCGGTAGATGCCGGTAAACAGCTCACGCCACACTTCACTGGTAACGGTTTTTTTCTCTATAGTACGAATAACCGGTTCAGGTAACGTTCCCCCGCGACGTAGCACCTCGTTTTCCAGTTTACTCACCACGTTATCAGCTTCTGCTAAACGGCCTTTCGAGGCTAGCAAACGCGGCGATTCTGGCATTAGCCAACGCAGGGGAACCGTGATTATCGACGGAATAAGGCCGACGATGAACATGGCTTTCCAGCGGCTTTGTTGAATAAATAGAACTTTTGGGTAATCATCGGAGCAGATCACCACAGTTGTTTCAAAATCAGGTCTCCATGGCAAAACAAAATTTTAAAATCACCAACTGGCCCTCTTATAACAAGGCCCTCAAGCAGCGC
>NZ_JAHWCO010000640.1:0-2882 GCF_020054415.1 Candidatus Symbiopectobacterium sp.
AGCAGGACGGCTTTGATGCGATCACAAACACGCTTATCACGACTGGTGTCATGAAGGTGTTCGAGTTCGTCTTTTTGCTTGTCGGTAATAAATATCTTCATAGTGGGTGAGCATGATCTTCTTACCGCGTAAAATCAAGCAGCTTCAATGATCACGGGTATATCGCCTGTCGATGCTCGATCTGGTGGAATCAGGCTCCTCATGGCAAGAGATAGAAACCCTGGCTCAAGAGATGGAAGCCGCAGGCGTCACGTTGCTGAACACCGGTATTGGCTGGCACGAGGCACGCATCCCGACCATCGCAACGCTGGTGCCGCGCGCGGCCTTTGGCTGGGTGACCCAACGCTTGATGGGCAAGGTAAACATACCGCTTATCACCACCAACCGCATCAACGATCCGGCTCAGGCAGAACAGCTACTGGCGCAGGGCTGCGCCGATATTGTTTCCATGGCGCGCCCCTTTCTGGCGGATTCACACTTTCTTGAGAAAGCAGAAACGGGTCGCAGCGATGAGATCAATACCTGTATCGGCCGCAATCAGGCCTGTCTTGATCGCATATTTGTCGGCAAGGTAACGTCATGTTTAGTCAACCCGCGCGCCTGCCACGAAACAACACTCCCTATAATAGCAACAGACACACCGCAACGAATTGCTGTCGTCTGCGCTGGTCCCGCAGGGCTGGCTTTTGCCATTAACGCAGCACAGCGCAGCCGTGCAGTGACGCTGTTCGAAGCGGACAGTAACATCGGCGGTCAGTTTAATCTGGCCCGACAAATCCCCGGTAAACAGGAATTCACGGAGGCGCTGCGCTATTACCGCCGTATGTTGGTGCTCACTCACGTATTATTGCGCCTCAACACCAAAGCCACGGTAGACGATCTTAAAACCTTCGATACGGTTATCCTAGCGTGTGGTATCACGCCACGTACGCCGGAGATTCCCAGTGTTGATCACCCAAGCGTACTGAGCTAGTTACAGGTTCTGCGCGATAAGGTGCCCGTTGGCAAAAGGGTGGCGATTATCGGTGCAGGCGGTATCGGTGTTTATGTTGCCCATTATCTGAGTGCACCCCCGCAAGCCGATTTCTATACCGAATGGGGTATCTATCGTACTCTCGATAAACGGTGCGGCGTATTACCGCTCGCCGCCGGAGCACCCACAGGCGCAGTGCATCAGCATGAAATTGTGCTGCTGCAACGCAAGGCAGGAAAACTGGGTGAGCATCTTGGCAAAACCACCGGATGGATACACCGGGCGCAGCTACTGCGTCACGGCGTAAGTTTTATGGACGGTGTGCAATATCGGTGCATTGACGATACTGGGCTGCATATTATTCATGAGTGCCAGGAGAGGTGCATCGCCGCCGATACCATCATCGTCTGTGCAGGACAGGATTCACGGCGCGAGCTCTATGCTCCATTGCAGGCCAGCGGGTGCGCCGTGCATCTGATTGGCGGTGCGGATGTCGCCGCCGAACTGGATGCCCGGCGGGCCATCGACCAGGCCACCCGACCGGCGCTAACGCTGTAGCCGATGACCCAAGCTCCGTTCAGCGAGACGATGCCAGCTTCACCGCGCGCAGCACCACAAACTTGTTGTTGCCCACCAGCTGTTCGCAGTTGCCGAACAGGTGTTTCAGCTTCGGATAGTAGTTGAGGTGGCGATTGCCTACGATACGCACCTCACCGCCGTGCGCTAAACAGCGACGCGCATCGCTGAACATGTTCCAGGCCAAATGGTCGGTGATGGTCTGCTGCTGGTGGAAAGGTGGGTTACACAGCACCGCTTGCAGCGAATCAGGGGCAATGTTGGCCAGCGAATTATTCACTACAAAACTGGCACGCGGCAGGTCTTGCGGACAGTCGATTTCAACATTCATGCGGCTGGAAGCCAGCGCCATATGAGATTCATCAATAAAGCTAACCAGCGCTGAAGGGTTTTGCGCCAGCGCCACCAGACCGACAATCCCGTTACCGCAACCTAAATCCACCATCTTGCCGTCAATATCACGCGGCAGGTGCTGCATAAAAAAGCGCGTACCGATGTCTAGGCTACCGCGTGAGAACACGTTGGCATGGTTGTGGATGCGGTAACCATACCCTTCCAGTTCCCACTCAACGGTTGGTGAATACTCACCTACATTGATTTGTGCCACGTCGCAGTGAATCAGGTGTGCCTTTTTCCACGCCAGTGAAGTCCGCGTCGGGCCAATAATTTTTTCAAACAGATGCAACGTGGAAGTATGAATATCGCGCGCCTTCGCGCCGGCAATAATTCGCGTATGCGGGACGACGACCGCGCGTAGCATAGGAAGCTGATGCTCCAGCATCGCTAAGGTTTTTGGAACCTTGATAACCACCAGCGATGGCGCATCAGGTAACGCCGTCAGGCTGTCTTGCAACACGACGGACTCCGGCGTAAAGCCGTTGAGCGACAGATTATGCCGCGTCGCCAGATGGCTCAAATAGCTGTCGCTGACGCAGAGCGGCTCATATGCCTGTAATCCACAGGCCAGTGCACCGAATGTGTCGTTCAGTATCACAACGGGCCTTGGCACAAGCTCCATGGTAGCAATCTCGTTCAGCAAAAACGCGTCTGCCGCTTCCCAGGCTTGTAAGGTGGAATTCTCAGACGTTTTCGTATAACGCACCAACGTGAGCGTTCGCGTTTCCAGTTCCAATTGGCTCATCGGCCTCTCCCGCGTCATAAAGGTTGCGCAGTGTACCCCGTAACGTCGCGGAGCGGCTTTGTTGAATAAATAGAACTTTTGGGTAATCATCGGAGCAGATCACCACAGTTGTTTCAAAATCAGGTCTCCATGGCAAAACAAAATTTTAAAATCACCAACTGGCCCTCTTATAACAAGGCCCTCAAGCAGCGC
>NZ_JAHWCO010000496.1:0-3193 GCF_020054415.1 Candidatus Symbiopectobacterium sp.
AGGTGGGTGAAGCCATGGCCATGGTCAAAGCGCTTAACCGGATCACGCTATTAGGAATGCCGAACAGTATTCGCATCACGTAACAATCGACCCGTATGGGGCGCAGTCGTTACAAGTTCTGATTTATTCAACAAAGCCTGATTCACGGTGAATGTGTCTCTGTTGGCTGTTATGCCATGACCAACAACTATATCGACGAAATTTACCGTTATGCTGAAGCTGCATTACGTAATGGACAAACCAAAATTGATTTGGCGATATATCCTTTCCGTATGACGGAAACCAACATGCAGCGCCACCGTAATTCCACGTATAACAGATTCTGGAGCCAACTTCAGCCGGGTTATGCGTATTTCAACCAGAATTATCAGCCACCATTAATCACGGTAAATAACGGACAGTATGTGGTTAATCCATCCGTTATCAGCAGTGAAAAACCATCACGCTATGCGTTCACCCAAACAAAATAGTACGAACTCACCTGGCATAATTTGATGCCAGGTTTCATTCCCCGTCAGCGGCTGCGTCGCCAACACAGTGACGACATCGTTTGGCGTCGTTTGCTGCTGAAAATCGATTTCCACATCCTGATCCAATAACGTTGCCTTACCAAAAGGCGCACGCCGCGTGATCCAGTACAGCTTGGTGGAGCAGTATCCCATCACAAAACGTCCGTCAGAGAGCAGCATGTTGAACACGCCTTTGCTTCTCAGCACATCGGCTTGCGATGCGATAAAGCGGAACACCGCAGGCCAACTTGCGGGCGAGCGTGGGTAACGCTGCGCCAACTGATTGAGCAGCCAGCAGAAGGCGTACTCGCTGTCCGTTTGTCCCACGGGGCGGAAATGGCCGGTTTTCAGCCCGCGATACCCCTTCAACTGACCGTTATGGGCGAACGTCCAGTTACGCCCCCAGAGCTCGCGGGTAAAGGGGTGGGTATTTTCCAGCGTGACCGCGCCGCGATTCGCCTGACGAATGTGCGACACCACCGCGCAGGATGTGATCGGGTATTCCTGCACCAAGCGGGCAATAGGAGAGTTGAAACTCTGCAACGGATCTTTGAACGTGCGACAGCCATTGCCTTCATAAAAGGTAATGCCCCAGCCATCTTTGTGTGGCCCGGTGCCGCCGCCGCGCTTTATAAGCCCGGTAAAACTGAAACAAATATCCTTCGGAACGTTTGCGCTCATCCCAAGCAGTTCACACATGTCCCCTCCTACCCCCTACTGCTAGCAATTTGGCGAGATTACTGCCCTTTTGCCATTTCTTTTTCGACTAACTGAATCAGGATATGAATCGCTTTTATGTGCACTTCCTGAATACGGTCAGCGTAACCAAAGTGCGGTACGCGAATTTCTACATTCGCCGTGCCCGCCATTTTGCCGCCATCTTTACCCGTCAGGGTGATGACCTTCATTCCTTTGGCGCGAGCGGCATCAATGGCTTTGATGATATTACCGGAATTACCCGAAGTAGAAATCCCGAGCAGTACATCCCCTTCACGCCCCAACGACTCTACGTAGCGAGAAAACACGAAATCGTAGCCAAAATCATTGCTCACGCAGGAGAGATGACTGGGATCGGAAATAGCAATCGCCGGGTAACCAGGGCGGTTCTCACGATAACGACCGGTCAATTCTTCGGCAAAATGCATCGCATCACAATGTGAACCGCCATTGCCGCAGGAAATCACTTTGCCACCCGCCTTGAACGCATCAGCCAGCAACACCGCAGCATTCTGGATCGACTGAATGTTCGCGTCGTCACTCAGAAAAGCGTCCAGCGTAGCCGCAGACTCTTTCAGTTCACTACGGATTAAGTCCTGATACATAGGATCCTCTCGTTTTGTTCGGTAACAGGCGATAACTCTGCACCGCACAGGAGGTGCGCGCAGAGGGAATGCTGGCAGTGTAACGGATCGTGGAAACCGCGAGAAGTACGCTATGCCGCAATCAAGACAATTGCTGATGTTTATCACTACCGGGGTAAAAACACACCAGTTTGTGAGTTAAGTTGTAATTGTGTTGTAAATAAATTGATAAAAAAGACGCGATGCACTACACACTATACACATACAGGTCAGACCTCTTAGCAGATGTTTGCCGTAGTGATAACAGGATTGAGTGGGATGCGCGCAGGCGCAACGTGAACGGATCGGATTAACGGCCGATGACAACTCTGGAGACGAACTATGGTCGCAGTCAGTATTCTTGTTTTGCTGATAATGGTGGGAGCCCTGTTTTATCACCGGGTGAATCTGCCGCTCAGCGCCGCGTTGCTCGTGGCCTACTTCGCGTTGATGGGTGCTGGTTGACTGTGGTCCTACTGGTTATTGTTGCCGCTGCTGGTGGTGCTGGCGCCACTGGTAGTGGCCGCGCTGCGCCAAAAGACACTGTCGGCCCCTGCCCTGGGGACGTTTAAGAAGGTGATGCCCGCCATGTCAAACACCGAGAAAGAGGCCATCAACGCCGGGACCACCTAGTGGGAAGGCGAACTGTTTCGCGGTGCACCGGACTGTAAGATGCTGCATAACTACCCGCAGCCGACATTGACAGAAGAAGAGCAAGCGTTTCTCTATGGCCCGGTGGAAGAAGCATGCCGCATGGCGAATGATTTCCAGATAACCCATGAGTTGGCCGATCTGCCGCCGGAGCTGTGGGCGTTCCTCAAGCAGCACCGCTTCTTCACCATGATCATCAAAAAGCAGTACGGCGGGATAGAATTCTCCGCCTATGCGCAGTCTCAGGTACTGCAAAAACTGGCGAGTGTCTCCAGCATTCTGGCGATCAACGTCGGTGTACCTAACTCGCTCGGCCCCGGCGAACTGTTGCAACATTACGGCACTGAAGATCAGAAAGATCACTACCTGCCACGTCTGGCACGCGGTCAGGAAATTCCTTGTTTTGCACTCACCAGCCCGGAAGCGGGCTCCGATGCGGGCTCGATTCCTGATGTCGGCATTGTGTGCTATGGCGAATGGCAAGGTGAGCAAGTGCTGGGTATGCGTTTAACCTGGAATAAACGCTGGTCGTGTATTCAATATGTTGATTGCATTGTGAAATGTCCGGTTTTGGATGTGGAATACAGTGGCTAAAGTTGATGTAAGATGCCCGTTTTGTGAACAGACATCTCCTGTGAAAAAACACGGTTATGGCAAAAGTGGCCATCAGCGTTACCGTCGTCAGTCATGCAA
>NZ_JAHWCO010000008.1:0-3092 GCF_020054415.1 Candidatus Symbiopectobacterium sp.
ATCCTGGCAATGAATGTGGAAAGAATGTTTACCGAGATCGATACCAATAAGAGTAACGTTTTCCATGATGGCCTCTCCTGAAAGAAAAACACCCTGCCAGCGTACCGCTCACAGAGTGGGGGTGAACATCTCATTAGGCCCCCCCAGCCAGGAACAGATTACGTGTGTGAGTGATGTTAGCCAGCAGACTTTTGCTCAGCGTACTAACGATCACCCATCCCCACTGCGGCACTGCCTGAAAAACCATCACCTGTTCCTGTTCGTTCGGCGACAGGCTGTTGTCACGGTACTCCAGTGTGCCGTCATGGGCACCCAGAATCTGGCTCAGCGCGCCTTCGGACCAGTCAGGACGCTGGTTAACGAGCGTTGGGTGGTAGAGGTAATTGCCGAGTTCGTTGCCTTTTTTCGCATTAATCACGAAGAAATGCCCATCTTCGCCAATACGCTTTTCCAAAATGCGTTGCTGCATCAGGGTGAATTCACGCGTGATACCGATGCCGACAAACTGGATGCCGACAATCTGGCCTCATGTATCCTTGATAGGCGTGTATTGGGTGATGTACTGCTTGCCGAACAGCGGAGCCAGTCCGCTATAGGTGCCACCCTTCATAATGCTGGTGTAGGCTGCGCTTTCCCTGTCGAGCCGGGTGCCGATGGCGCGGGTGCCATCCTCTTTTTTCAATGAGGTCGTGGTGCGCACAAAGTCATCGCCGTCGCGCACAAACAGTGTTGAAATCGCGCCAGTACGGCTGAGAAAATCATCTACGATGGCAGTGTTCGCATTCAACTGCGTATCGCCTGCTTTCAGCGTAGGCTGTGAATCATCGCCGTAAGGCACTCGCTGGGTGGTATCAATGCTGTATTGGGTAGGGAGGAAACTGGCGAACAGCGTGCTGTAGTTGCCCACTTCCGCTTGTAACCCGGCATCGTACATAGTGATCATTTCTGTCACACCGGTCACCTGGCTCTGCATATCGTGCAGCGTCAGCGCTTTTAACTGATCGCCCGCAGAACGCGTCAGTGACAATGTGAAAACCAAAAACAGCACGGCCACACTCAGCGAGGCGATCGCCGGGAGCTTGATGCCTAAACACCAGTGTCGAAAAGAAGAAAATTGCAGCATGCTGTGTCTCTTTTATTAGTGCAATCCGTGCTGGAAAATGACCCATGATGTTGTCAACCGCCGTACAACCAAGCGCCAGCAGTTAACGTCAGTAACGGCAGAGTAAGTAAATAATTCATTTGATTTGTGTAACTTTACATTGCATTCTTTGTTATAAATCATTGCGAATCTGTATTTAAAAAAAATTTATTTTTGGTGATAGGGTGTTAGGCAACCCGATTTTACGCTTAACGATGTGCGGAAAGAAAAAAGAGAGAGAACCCACATGGTAGAAATTTCGCCAGATACCCTGAACGGGATTGATGTCTTGCATGCGACCCCCAGCGGTCAGCAGGCATGTCCGTTACCGACGATATTCTTTTTTCATGGCTATACCTCGTCCAAGGAAGTATACGCCTATTTTGGCTATGCGTTAGCACAAGTGAGGTTTCGTGTTATTTTGCCTGACGCGGCGATGCACGGCGCGCGTTATGACGGTGATGATGCCCGCCGTTTACGCCATTTCTGGGATATTCTGCAATTTAACGTGCAAGAACTGCCGCTGCTGGTGGATGCAGCGCGCCAGCGCGGGTGGATTGCGGATGAGAAAATTGGCGTTGCGGGTGCATCGCTCAGGGGCATGACCGCGTTGGCCAGCATGGCGCGCTATCCGTGTATTTCAGCCGTCGCGGCATTTATGGGTTATGGATATTTTTCTGCGCTGTCGCGCTCGCTTTTCACGCCGGTCTCTGCAGGAAGCCCGGGGTCTGGCGATCTGCTGCGCCAGCTGGCGCAAACGCTGGTCAATTATGATGTCACCGACCGGCTGTCTGCGTTAGCAGATCGCACACTATTGCTGTGGCATGGCGATGCTGATGACGTGGTGCCCGCTGCCGATAGCGCGCTTGTATGCGGCACTGAAAGGGGATAATCAGCACCATAACGTCACCTACCTGACGGAACGTGACGTGGGGCACCACATCACCCCGTTAGCGCTAACTGCGGGCAGCCGCTTCTTTACCCGGAATTTTGTCTCTGTGCCATTGACTGAGACGCCGATAGCCTGATGCGACGATAGCCGGTAATGCCTGACGTATCCCGTTGACGCGGCGTGATTACTGCTCAGGATAGATGGATGCCATCTGCCAGTGGGTAAAGGTCTGGCAGTACGCCACCCCATTTTCGGCATAAAGAGCGATGCCGCGTCCTTCTGTTGGTGGATAAATACGGCTGGTTAGACAGTTTTCCCATTGATTGACAAAGAGTTCCACTGAGGAACGATCGATAAAAATCCGCAGATCAAGCGTGTCGCCATCGGGCAGTGCCACACTGCGATAGCCGCCGACGTCCAGTCCGGATTGACTGCGATCCAACACCAAACGACGAGACTGCGTATCGACATAAAACCGGGTGACGTGGCGCCGATCGTCGCTGACGGCAGTCTCGATGCCGAAGCGTTCCGCCTGGCTTTTTTGAATATCCCACATCATGTGAATTTCTGCCTGAAGTGCGCTGATCCCCAGCCTGCGTCGTTGGTTTTTCAGCGAAAAAGCGGGTAGGTTATGCGCTTCCCGGCGCAGTGCTTGCAGTTCACGGACTGGCATCATTCTGACGCGCCCTTGCGCATCCAGCGACAGTTCGCGCGGCAGCGTGAGATCCGGCCCAGCCGTCGGCCTGAGTGGGCCTTTCGGACTCCCACATATCCATCCAGCCGAACAGCAAGCGGCGCCCATCGGTAGTGACGAAAGATTGTGGTGCATAGAAATCGTGACCGGCATCCAATTCCTGAAAATGCTGCTCAAGCGTAAAAGGATGTCCCGGCTGCCAGCGTCCCAAAATATAGCCGCTCTGAGGCTTTGTTGAATAAATAGAACTTTTGGGTAATCATCGGAGCAGATCACCACAGTTGTTTCAAAATCAGGTCTCCATGGCAAAACAAAATTTTAAAATCACCAACTGGCCCTCTTATAACAAGGCCCTCAAGCAGCGC
>NZ_JAHWCO010000484.1:0-2052 GCF_020054415.1 Candidatus Symbiopectobacterium sp.
GTGCACATCTGACACTGCGTAACCGATTGCAACGGCTCAATCGCAAGACGCTCGGATATTCAAAATCATCCGAAATGCACGATAGGATCATCGGTACTTACATCGAACGCGAGTACTACGTTTGATGCTACATCAACTCATAGAATACACGAACCGCTCACCCGAATCACTTACCTGAGTAAGCTCATCGGGATTCTCTCACTTGCCGCCTTCCTGCAACTCGAATTATTCAGTGTATAACGCTGCCTGCTTGATTGCCAATAAGCGTTTACCGCTAAAAAAACTACTGCGAAGAAAAGTGCAGCAGTGCCGCGCCACGAACGCCACCTGCATCACCATAGCGCGCCTTCTCAATGCGCGGTAAGTGCGCAACCGGCAGCAAATACTCGGGCAACCGCGTCGGGAGAAACTGATAGATCTCGTCGAAGTTAGACAACCCACCGCCCAGTACCAGCAAATGGGGGTCAAACATTGTCAACAGATTCCCCACGCAGGCCGCCAGCACGCTCATATAGCGATCGACGTGCGCCAGAGCGTTTGCTTCACCCGCCCGATAGTGGCGAATAATGGTGACAGCATTAAGACTTTCGCCATAGGTATGCGTATAAAGCCATTCAAAACCTCGGCCAGAAATATAGTTTTCAATACAGCCAGATTGACCACAGCCGCATTTCACCCGAGGGATATCCTCCCCCATAATATCCAGTGCATCCACCGGTAGCCGGAAATGGCCGAATTCGCCGGTAATGCCGTTTCGACCATCAATCGCTTCGCCGTTAATCACCAGACCGCCACCGACACCGGTGCCAAGGATCATCCCCAACACCACAGGATACTGACGGAATTCACCCTCCCAAGCTTCCGAAAGGGCAAAGCAGTTGGCATCGTTGGTCATGCGCACATCACGCCGCAACAGGCGTTGCAAATCCGCCTGTAGTGGTTTTCCCATGGTTGCGGGCAGGTTAGCAGTAAACAGCGCACCATCATCCCCGCCACGCATACCGGGAATACCGACGCCGACGGTCCCCTGTTTGCCCGTCAACGCATCGGCTTCCTGCGTGAGTGCAGCAAAGGACGCCAGCAATGCATCATAGTCATTACGCGGCGTAGGCACCCGTTTTTGCCACACGGACCTCATATCCGCATCAAAGACGCCGACTTCAATCTTCCTGCCGCCCAGATCAAAACCATAATACATGGCTCACTCCTCTGTGGCTGAATAGGTTATGCGATTGCAAGTGGCCGTAGCGCTATTGCCCGCATAGCAGAGTAAAAGAACATAAAAACTATAAATATCAATATATTGACTGAATTTATCGCTCAAAAAACAGGCGACAAAACACAACAAAGCACGACAAAGCACGACATTTTTATCAATAACTTACCGCTTATTTCGACTTGCCGACTACGCCAGAATCCCCATACTTGACGAAGGAAATCCCATGCGCTATATACTCAACGTACTTCAAGATGCATCTGCCTATCCAGTAGAAGGGGTGGGCAGTAAGTCTTTCTCGCTGCCTTGCCGTGCATCTTGACGTTTATTGAGTATATGCCCCATTTCCATCCTTGGCATTCACACCGCATTTTTACGCCACAGCGCGACACGCACGCGGTACGCTTGTTTCTAAAGAATGGCCCACCGCCCCGCAGTAACCCGAGTAAACCTAACTATCTGAGTTGAGTTCACAATGTCGTAACTAGCCCCAGCAACCAGAGTGCCAATGCTCATTCCCGGTGGGGATGCAACGGATATCGTTGATCCACCTACTACGTTGGCTACTTCAATATCTGTACCAATGGGGGGCTTTGTTGAATAAATAGAACTTTTGGGTAATCATCGGAGCAGATCACCGCAGTTGTTTCAAAATCAGGTCTCCATGGCAAAACAAAATTATAAAATCACCAACTTGCCCTCTTATAACAAGGCCCTCAAGCAGCGCGGTTCTCTAACCGTATGGCTAGATGAATCAGCCATTGCTGCATGGACGGAAAAAAACACTACTGAACGGCGTGGAAGACCGCTCCACTACTCAGATATGGCCATCACCA
>NZ_JAHWCO010000295.1:0-11384 GCF_020054415.1 Candidatus Symbiopectobacterium sp.
CAAACACGCTTATCACGACTGGTGTCATGAAGGTGTTCGAGTTCGGCTTTTTGCTTGTCGGTAATAAATATCTTCATAGTGGGTGAGCATGATCTTCTTACCGCGTAAAATCAAGCATCTTCAATGATCACGGGTATATATAGTTATGACTCAGGCTTGTCCGTTTTTTCTTCCGGACAGGCGATGAGGTATTCTCGTCATCTTCCTTTACCGGCGTGTTGGCGGTGAGCAGATAGGGTGACTGCTGCCAGCGGCTGCGACGGTGCTGCAACAGCGTACGGGCCAGAATAATGCCGATCGCTAACGCCAGCAGAATCATCAGGCGCAAGATATTGGTAGTGTTATCGACCTGCTTGGCTTCGGTCACCAACACGTGAGTATCGAGCGTCATGCGCAGAAACCCGATCGGGCCTCCTTGCCGTTGATGGGCTGCACAATCTGGTGGTTGAAATAACTCCCCACCCGCTTGCCATCCAGCGCCAGCCGATCGCGCACCACAACCTCTTCTCCAGTACGGGCAATCAATGAACCGTCTTGCTGATAGAGTGCCGCGTCGAGAATGCGACTATTTTGCGTTAACTGCGCCAGCATTGTGCTGATTTTCTGGCTGTTATCATCGTTGCTTTCCATCAGCTGCGTCAGGCTGAATGCCACCTGCCGCGCCAGCGTGCGTGCAATGTCTTCAACCTGCTCGGAACGCGTCATTTGATGACTCAGGCTGAAATAGGACGCCCCCTGCATCAATGCAACCAGCAGCGCCAGGCAGATCAGTACAATAGCGGTGCGGTGTAAGCGGAATTTTAACGGGGTGTGGACCATGAGAATCCCTGAGCGATTTGCATACTTTCATGTTGTCAGAAGCGATAGCGATAGGATAGCTTGTTGCCCTGTTTTCTGAGTGATGTACTGTTATGTTTACCCGCGTCAGTACGCGCTATTTTTGCCAGAAGAGGATGCCCCATGCCGAATAGTCAGACCTACCGCGATCTCCCTAACGAGATTAACTGTTGGCCGGGACTGCCGTTATCACTCAGCGGTGATGAAGTGATGCCGCTCGACTATCGCGCGGGGGACACCGGCTGGCTGCTGTACGGCGACGTACTGGATAAAAACTTGCTTTCGCGTTACCAGCGCAAGCTCGGTGCGGCGATGGTAATCGTCAGCGCCTGGAACGTGGAAGATTATCAGGTGGTGCGTTTGGCCGGTTCGCTCACGCCACGCGCCACTAAACTGGCTCATGAACTGGGGATGGATGTGGCCCCGATGTGCAACACCCCGACGCTGCGTGCGCCCGGTTTACTGGTGATGGACATGGATTCCACCGCCATTCAGATTGAGTGTATTGATGAAATCGCCAAACTGTCCGGCACCGGAGAGAAGGTGGCGGCGATCACCGAACGGGCGATGCGCGGTGAGTTAGATTTCTCCGCCAGTCTGCGCGAGCGCGTGGGCACCCTTAAGGGAGCCGATGCTGATATCCTGCAAAAAGTGCGCAAAAATCTGCCGCTGATGCCGGGGCTGACCTACATGGTAGAGCAGTTGCAGGCGGCGGGCTGGCACGTCGCCATTGCGTCCGGCGGCTTCACCTATTTCGCCGATCATCTGAAAGAGAAACTCGGCCTGGTGGCGGCAGTGGCCAACGAAATGGGTTTGCGCGACGGTAAGCTGACCGGCGAAGTGGTAGGCCCGATCGTCGATGCCAAATATAAAGCCAAAACCCTGCGCCAACTGGCGGATAAGCTGGAGATCACTGAAGAGCAGACCATTGCCATCGGTGACGGTGCCAACGATCTGGTGATGATCAAGGCATCCGGGCTCGGCATCGCCTATCATGCCAAACCCAAAGTGAATGAGCAGGCCCCCGTCAGCATCCGTCACGCCGATTTGACCGGCGTAATGTGCGTACTGAGCGGCAGCCTGCGGCACGAAAAACGCTAAGAGCAGTGAGGTGAACCGTGGCAAAAGCCGTTAAACGCGCCTTCGTTTGCAACGAATGTGGTGCCGATTATCCGCGCTGGCAGGGCCAATGCAGCGCCTGTAACGCCTGGAACACCATTACCGAAGTGCGGCTGGCCGCCGCTACGTCTCGCACCGATCACCGTACTGGCTATGCGGGCGACCATGAAGGCATCAGCCGCGTACAAAAACTCTCTGATATCAGCCTGGAAGCGCTACCGCGTTTTTCCACCGGCTTTAGCGAGTTCGATCGCGTGTTGGGTGGCGGCGTGGTGCCCGGCAGCGCCATTCTGATCGGGGGCAACCCCGGTGCGGGGAAAAGTACCCTGCTGCTGCAAACCTTGTGCAAACTCTCTGAACAGATGAAAACCCTATACGTCACAGGAGAAGAGTCTCTACAGCAGGTGGCGATGCGCGCGCACCGCTTGGGCCTGCCAACCCAGCATCTCAATATGCTGTCCGAAACCAGCATCGAGCAAATCTGTCTGATTGCCAAACAGGAGCAGCCCAAGCTGATGGTGATCGACTCGATTCAGGTGATGCATCTGTCCGATATCCAATCCTCACCCGGCAGCGTGGCACAGGTGCGGGAAACCGCCGCCTATCTCACCCGCTTGGCCAAAACGCGCGGTGTCGCTATCGTGATGGTGGGCCACGTTACCAAAGATGGTTCATTGGCTGGCCCCAAGGTGCTGGAGCACTGCATTGACTGCTCCGTGCTGCTCGACGGTGATGCAGATTCCCGTTTTCGTACCCTGCGCAGCCATAAAAACCGTTTCGGTGCCGTCAATGAATTGGGAGTGTTCGCCATGACCGAGCAGGGATTGCGCGAAGTCAGCAACCCCTCTGCCATTTTTCTCAGCCGGGGTGATGAAGTGATGTCCGGCAGCTCCGTTATGGTGGTGTGGGAAGGCACGCGTCCTCTGCTGGTGGAGATTCAGGCGTTGGTGGATCACTCGATGATGGCCAATCCTCGCCGCGTCGCCGTCGGTCTGGAACAGAACCGACTGGCGCTCCTGCTCGCCGTGTTACACCGCCACGGCGGACTGCAAATGGCGGATCAGGATGTGTTCGTGAACGTGGTTGGTGGCGTAAAAGTCACCGAAACCAGCGCCGATCTGGCACTGCTGCTATCGTTGGTCTCCAGCCTGCGCGACAGGCCGCTGCCGCAGGATCTGGTGGTGTTCGGCGAAGCGGGGCTATCCGGCGAGATAAGGCCAGTGCCCAGCGGTCAGGAACGTATTTCCGAAGCGGCCAAACACGGCTTCAAGCGCGCCATCGTCCCGCATGCCAATGCGCCAAAACGCCCCCCCGCCAACATGCAGGTGTTTGGCGTGAAAAAGCTGACTGACGCACTGGCGATCCTCGACGATCTTTAACGCCTAACCTGCGGGAACATGCGCGCAGGTTGAGAATGCTTGTGGTATCTTGGTTTAGCATGCTAAACACACGTGCTAAACCAAGAGTGCCTGACAATGTCATCTTTTGATTACCTGAAACCCGCCATCCGCAAGAAAGGGTGTACCCTTCAGCAGGTTGCCCACGCAACCGGTATGACCAAGGGCTATCTCAGCCAATTGCTGAATGCCAAGATCAAAAACCCCAGCGCTCAAAAGCTGGAAGCGCTGCACCGTTTTCTGGAACTGGAATTTCCCCGCCACGACAAAACCATCGGGGTGGTGTTCGGCAAGTTTTATCCTCTGCATACCGGCCATATATACCTGATCCAGCGCACCTGTAGTCAGGTTGATGAATTGCATGTGATCCTAGGTTACGACGAATCACGCGACCGCCTGCTGTTTGAGCACAGCGCCATGTCGCAGCAGCCCACCGTAAGCGATCGTCTGCGTTGGCTGCTACAAACTTTCAAATATCAGAATAATATCCGCATTCACGCCTTTAACGAAGAAGGCATGGAGCCTTACCCGCACGGCTGGGATGTATGGAGTCGCGGTATCAAGGCCTTTATGCAAGAGAAGGCGATTGAACCCAACTTTGTCTATACCAGCGAAGCCAAAGATGCCCCGCAGTACCGCGAACAGTTAGGCATCGACGCGGTGTTGGTTGACCCAGAACGCTCATTTATGAACATCAGCGGCGCACAGATCCGTCACGATCCGTTCCGCTATTGGGATTATATTCCCACCGAAGTGAAGCCCTTTTTCGTGCGCACCGTTGCCATTCTCGGCGGCGAATCTAGCGGTAAATCGACGCTGGTCAACAAGCTCGCCAATATCTTCAATACCACCAGCGCCTGGGAGTTTGGCCGGGACTATGTCTTTTCCCATCTGGGCGGCGACGAGATGGCGCTGCAATATTCCGACTACGACAAAATCGCGCTAGGACAAGCTCAATACATTGATTTTGCAGTGAAATATGCCAATAAAGTGGCCTTTATCGATACCGATTTCATTACCACCCAGGCATTTTGCAAGCAGTATGAAGGACGCGAACACCCTTTTGTCCAAGCGTTGATTGACGAATACCGGTTTGATCTGGTGATTCTGCTGGAAAACAATACGCCGTGGGTCGCGGATGGTTTACGTAGCCTAGGTAGCAGTACCGTACGCAGCGCGTTCCAAACGCTACTCAAAACCATGCTGGTGAAGAATAACGTCCCTTACGTACACGTAACCGAATCAGATTATGATTCGCGCTTCCTGCGCTGCGTGGAACTGGTACAACAAATGCTGTCGCACCGTACATCTGGCGGGCCAGATACGCCGACGCTGTAATCAACGACGGATTACCACTGCCAGCGGCGAGAGGGGGTCAGAATGGCGGGCAACGGGATGTCCCACGCTTCGTTCGGGATTGCATCGACCTGCTGGCAGTCATGGGCCAAGCCAATCGGGTATGGCCCCCGCTGTTGCCAGAGCTGTAAGGTCCGGTCATAAAACCCGCCGCCCATGCCCAGCCGTTGTCCCTGCACATCGAACGCCACCAACGGCGTAAACAGTACATCGAGTTGGATTAGCGGCAACACGCGGCGCACATCCAGACGCGGCTCAAAGATCTTCAGGCGATTCTTCACCAGCGGTGTCTGCGCATCGTAGTGTAAAAACAGCAAATGTCCCGGCGAAAACGGGTGCAGTACCGGCAGATACACCGCCTTTCCCTGCTGCCACAAATGGGCAATCAACGGCTGGGTATCCAGCTCACCGTCAAACGACAAAAACAGCGCAATCCTCTGTGCCTGCTGCACTTCAGGTTGTTCCAACGCACGTTCGGCAATCTGCTGTGCAAACCGGGCTTGTTGTTCCTGCGTGAGCGCGCGGCGCAACTGACGCACGCGATCACGCATGGCCTGACGCTGTTGCTGTGGCAAAATGGGCATGGACGCAGAAGTCATAGACAATAACAGGGAAAAGAAAGGAGAGAAGGGATCTCCGAGATGCCGCCGCAGGTGGTAACCCTTGAACCCTTGGTTCAAGGTGAACATACCGTCGCAACCTTAAGGCTTCTCGTACGAACCGAGCATGCTCACCGGCTGCGGAGCGTTACATTCTGTTGGTTTGAAATATCGGCTCAGGGGACTGACCCGCAGACAAACACCTCAGAGAAATTTTATTCTTTACTCGTGAATAACTCTATCACGCTTTATAGCGAAAAACATCGGGCAACTAACAAAAATCAATTTAAAAAACCAAAACGTGGAGCAAGGCGCTAGCCCCTCTCGACTCACTCGAAAGGCGTGCCCTGACGCTCGGTTATGCGCCCTTGTTCCAGCAAAGCCTGCTCGATGGTCTGCTGCAACATACGGATGCGCTGCTCCATATTTGCCGCGTAATCACGCGTTTTCAAGCGCTCTTGTGCCAATTCATGGCACACGTTAAGTGCAGCGATAAACACTAATTGTTCCGTGTTGGTCACGCGTGTGCGCACTTTGAGATCCTGCAACCGCTGGTTAAGATCTTCCGCAGCCTGATTCAACGCTTCCTGTTGTTCCGGCGGACAATTGACTCTTAACGAACGGCCAAAGATTTGAATATCTACTGGTTGTGCAGACATGCCCCTTTCCTGCCTCATTTCGTTTTCTGCGCCGCAGAAAAAATTCACATCACGGACTGGCGACAGCACCTTCACGCGGGCGCCACTATAATAACTCAACATAGAAGAAACAAGCCCTTTCTGGCATAGCAGCCGAGCTTGGTGGTAGCATAACACGATACCAACCCGCCAATGATGAACAAAGCACATGTCCATAGAAACCACGTATCCCGGCTATGAAACCCTAGACGCGTTCCTGATACAGCAACAAGTTGCACTGACGGCAGCGGAAATGCACGGGCTTATCAGCGGTATCCTGTGCGGGGGCAACACCGATGACAGTTGGAAAACGTTGTTACACGAACTGACTAACGATGGTCTGGCGTTCTCTCACTTGGTTTCTCAGCCGCTGCAAACGCTGTATCAGGTCACTAAAGAAGCGCTAGAAGAGAGCGAATTTGAATTCCAACTGCTGCTACCGGATGACGACAACACGGCGGTAAGCGTGTTTGATCGTGCCGACGCGCTGGCCGGATGGGTCAATCACTTTCTACTCGGGCTGGGCGTCGTTCAGCCACGTCTGAACAAGGCGCAGGGCGAATTGAAAGAAGCCATCGACGATTTGCGCAATATTGCACAGCTTGGCTATGACGAAGATGAAGATCAGGAAGAGCTGGCGCAATCGCTGGAAGAAATCATCGAATACGTCAGAGTTTCCGCCATTCTCTGCCACTGTGAATACACACGCCCGGTACAGACCGCACCTGAGAAGAAAAAACCAACGCTACATTAATCGCGCATCCAGCCTTACCAGCAGGGGTTCCCACGCAGGAGGGAATTACCGAATGCGCATCACACAGGAGCAGGTGATGATTCAACAAGACGCTTTTGGCCAGGAATATACTCGCCGCCGCCAGCAGTTGCTGGAAAAAATGGCTCCCGCCAGCGCGGCGATATTTTTTGCCGCACCGGAAGCCACGCGCAGCGCTGACAGTGAGTACCCTTATCGTCAGAACAGCGATTTCTGGTACTTCACCGGATTTAACGAGCCGGAAGCGGTGCTGTTACTGGTAAAAAGCGATGAGCACCATCACCACACCGTCCTGTTCAACCGCGTGCGCGATGTCACGGCGGAAATATGGTTTGGACGCCGTCTGGGGCAGGAAGCGGCCCCTTCGCGCTTGAATGTCGATCGCGCCCTGCCATTTAGCGACATCAATGCGCAGTTGCACCTGCTGCTCAACGGACTGGACGTGATTTACCACGCACAAGGGCTGTACGAGTACGCGGACCGCCTGCTGTTCAGCGCACTGGAGACGCTGCGAAACGGCACGCGTCAGGGGCTTATCGCACCGCAGACGCAGACCGACTGGCGCCCCTGGGTGCACGAGATGCGCCTGTTTAAATCCCCGAAAGAGCTAGAGCTGATGCGTCGGGCTGGAGAGATCACCGCCAAGGCCCATACTCGCGCCATGACAAGCTGTGAACCTAGGATGTACGAATACCAATTGGAAGGAGAAATTCATCATGAATTTACCCGCCACGGTGCGCGCTATCCTTCGTATAACACCATTGTCGGCAGCGGTGATAACGGCTGTATTCTGCACTACACCGAAAACGAACGGCAAATGCACGAGGGCGATTTGGTGTTGATTGACGCGGGCTGCGAATATCAGGGCTATGCCGGTGATATCACGCGGACCTTCCCGGTAAGTGGAAAATTCAGCCCCCCGCAGCGCGCGATTTACGATATTGTGCTGGCTTCACAGCGCAACGCGCTGGCGCTATTCAAACCCGGTGTCAGCATTCGTGAAGTGAATGAGCAGGTGATTCATATCATGGTCGAAGGGTTGGTTAAACTCGGCGTTCTGAAAGGTAGCGTCGATGAACTGATCGCCGAACAGGCACACCGCGCGTTCTACATGCACGGACTCAGCCATTGGCTGGGGCTGGACGTGCACGATGTTGGCGATTACGGCGCGTCAGAGCGCAGCCGTTTGCTGGAACCCGGCATGGTGCTCACCGTCGAACCGGGGCTCTATATCGCGCCAGACGCCAAAGTGCCCCATGAATATCGCGGCATCGGTATCCGCATCGAGGATGACATTCTGATTACTGACAGCGGTAACGAAGTATTGACGGCGGGCGTCGTAAAAGACGCCGACGACATTGAAGCGTTGATGGCACAGGCCCGTGCCATACGCCAGGCAGCGAGATAATCGCGATGACGATCCTGATAGTCGGCGGAGGCATGGCGGGAGCAACGCTGGCACTGGCCATTTCCTCCCTTTCCGGCGGCACCCTACCCGTCGAGGTGATAGAAGCACACTCGCCGCTGGACAGCGCGCATCCCGGCTTCGACGCCCGCGCTATCGCGCTGGCGCAAGGCACTGTGCAGCAGCTTAAGCGTGTCGGCATCTGGCAAGCTATCGCCAGCGAAGCGGAACCCATCACCGCGGTGCACGTCAGCGATCGCGGCCACTCCGGTGTGGTCAACATGCAGGCCAGTGATTATCGTACCGCCGCATTGGGTTACGTGGTGGAGCTACATCAGGTTGGTCAAACCCTGTTTCGGTTACTCCACAGTGCGCCAGGCGTACGCGTGCACTGCCCACGCAAGGTAGTACACGTTGAACGCAGTGCCGAACAGGCCACCCTGCAACTGGATGACGGCAGTACGCTGTGCGGGCAGCTCTTGGTGGCTGCAGACGGATCCGCCTCCGCGCTGGCTCGGGCCTGCGGCATGCAGTGGCAGACAGAGGAGTATCCGCAGTTTGCCGTTATTGCCAACATCCGCACCCAGTTGCCTCATGCTGGAAAAGCCTTTGAGCGCTTTACCCCGGACGGCCCGTTAGCACTATTACCCATGCGCGGTGGACGCAGTTCGTTGGTATGGTGCCACCCGTTATCAAACCAGACGCAGGTGAGCGCCTGGAGCGAGGCCGAATGCCGCGCCGCGCTGCAACGCGCCTTTGGCTGGCGATTGGGCGCAATTACCCACATCGGCGAACGTCACACCTATCCGCTGCGACTGGTGACGGCGGCACGGCATATCGCGCACCGCGTGGCGTTGGTGGGCAATGCGGCGCAAACGCTGCACCCGATTGCCGGACAGGGATTCAATCTCGGGCTGCGCGACGTGATGTCGCTGGCAGAAACCCTGACACAGGCCGCTGCGCAACAGGAAGACACCGGCAGCTATCGCGTGCTGAGCCGCTACGCCCAGCGCCGAGAACCCGATCAGCAGGCGACCATTGCGCTGACAGACGGTCTGGTACGCCTGTTTGCCAACAGTGTTACCTCGCTGGAAGTGGGTCGCAATCTGGGTTTGATGACCATGAATACCGTTGCGCCCGTGCGTGATACCTTTGCGCGCCGCACGTTGGGTTGGTTCGATCATTAATGCAAGCAACAGGAAACAGGGCTTATGCAATCATTTGATGTGGTTATCGCGGGCGGCGGCATGGTCGGTCTGGCATTAGCCTGCGGGCTGCAACAATCCGGGCTACTCATTGCCGTTCTGGAACAGCGTACGCCACCACAGACGGCCGCGGACGGGGCTTATGCGCTGCGCGTCTCCGCCATTAACGCGGCCAGCGAATGCCTGCTGCGTCATATCGATGTCTGGCAAGAGATCGAAGCACAGCGCATCAGCCCCTATAACGCCATGTACGTGTGGGACAAAGACAGCTTTGGCAATATCCATTTTGAGGGCGAGGCCTATGGTTTTTCCCGCCTCGGCCACATTATCGAAAATGATGTCATTCAACGCGCCCTGTGGCAACGAGCAGAAAAAGCAAAAGACATTACCCTGATGGCACCGGCGGTATTGCAGCAGGTGGCCTGGGGCGAGAACGAAGCATTTATCACGCGGGACGATGGCACCATGCTCACGGCGCGCCTGGTAGTCGGCGCAGACGGTGCGCACTCCTGGCTACGTCAGCAGGCCGATATCCCACTGACGTTCTGGGATTACGGTCATCACGCACTGGTGGCAACGGTACGCACTGAACACCCGCACGACGGCGTGGCACGCCAGGTGTTCCATGGCGATGGCATTCTGGCGTTTCTGCCGTTGGCGGAGGCAAACCTGTGCTCGATTGTCTGGTCGCTGCCACCGTTGCAGGCCGAATCCATGCTGGCACTGCCCAAGGAGGCTTTCGATCAGCAATTGGCGATCGCCTTTGACACGTATCTTGGGCGGTGCACCACCATCAGTGCCCGGCAAACACACCCGTTAACCGGACGCTATGCGCGCAGCTTTGCCGCGCATCGACTGGCGCTGGTGGGCGATTCTGCACATACCATCCACCCCCTAGCCGGACAGGGCGTCAACCTCGGGTTTATGGATGTCGCCACGCTGATCGCCGAAATCAAACGCTTACAGGGGCAAGGTAAGGATTTCGGGCAATACCTCTACCTGCGACGCTATGAACGCCAGCGTAAGCACAGTGCCGCGCTGATGTTGGCCAGCATGCAAGGGTTCAGGGAACTGTTTAACGGAGAGAACCCGGCGAAAAAATTGCTACGGGATATTGGCCTGACGCTGGCGAACCGCCTGCCGGGGGTGAAACCGGTGCTGGTGCGTCAGGCGATGGGATTAAATGACCTGCCGGAATGGCTGGCGCACACCGCTACGCCGCAGTAAGTAAAACGGTACGCCAGAGCGGACGAACTGTCAGACCGCTGGCAAAGTAACTTTCCTCCTCGTCATCCTCGGCGAAAGCCGGGGATCTCTGTGAGAAGAAACGCATTTCATCTGCACGAGATTCCCACCTTCGCGCGAATGACGGAGGTGGCGGAAATGCCGGAGGTCGGGAAGCGTTACTGTTTTCGGTAGGTTTGTCAGTAAATTCTCGGTACGCCTGAGTGGGCGTACCGTTAACATTACTTCTTTTCGTGACGCGTCGCTTTGTCCAGATAGCCCATCAGAAACGCCGACAGCACAAACGTCAGGTGGATAATCACATACCACATCAGCTTGTTATCCGGCGTATTGCGCGCATCCATAAACACGCGCAGCAAATGGATGGAAGAGATGGCGACGATCGATGCCGCCACTTTATTTTTGAGTGAGCCGGAATCCATTTTGCCGAGCCAGCTCAGTTTCTCCCGATCCTCATCAATGTTCAGCGTCGAGACAAAGTTCTCATAGCCAGACAGCATCACCATTACCAACAGACCGCCTACCAGCGTCATGTCAATCAGCGACAGCAGTACCAGGATCAGATCGGCCTCTGCCAATGCAAAGACGCTTGGCAGAATGTGAAACACTTCTTGGAAAATTTGAGCATCAGCGCGGCTTTGTTGAATAAATAGAACTTTTGGGTAATCATCGGAGCAGATCACCACAGTTGTTTCAAAATCAGGTCTCCATGGCAAAACAAAATTTTAAAATCACCAACTGGCCCTCTTATAACAAGGCCCTCAAGCAGCGC